>JBIIIE010000089.1:0-9360 GCA_044235135.1 Roseomonas sp.
GACCATGATGGTCTCAAACCCGGCTTCCTTCAGCGCGTAAGCGGCATGGACGCAGCAATAATCGAACTCAATGCCCTGACCGATACGGTTCGGCCCGCCGCCCAGGATGATGATTTTCTGCCGCGCGGTGGGGCGGCTTTCGCAAATCGGTGTGCCGAAACCACCTTCATAGGTGGAATACATGTAAGGCGTCTCAGATGCGAATTCCGCGGCGCAGGTATCAATCCGCTTATAGACCGGCGCGACACCAAGCTTGCCGCGCAACGCCGCCACTTCCGCTTCGCTGCTGCCAATGATGTCGGCCAGGCGCTTGTCGGAAAAACCCATGGCCTTGATGCGCCGCAGCGCGGTGGCATCCTGCGGCAGGCCATTGCTGCGGATGCGGGTTTCCTCACGCACCAGCTTTTCAATTTCGCGCAGGAACCAGGGGTCGAATTTGCAGGCTTCGTGGATCGCTTCCACACTCATGCCCGCGCGCATGGCTTGTGCTGCCATCAGAATGCGGTTCGGCGTTGGCGTGGCGAGTGCGGCATGGAAAGCCTGCGGGCTGCCATCGCCCGGGATCGGCACTTCATCCAGGCCAGACAGACCAATTTCCAAACCGCGCAGGCCCTTTTGCATGGCTTCCGCGAAGGAACGGCCAATCGCCATCGTCTCCCCCACCGATTTCATGGAGGTGGTAAGCGTGGCCGGCGTGCCGGGGAATTTTTCAAAGGTGAAGCGCGGGATTTTCACCACCACATAATCAATGGTGGGCTCGAAGCTGGCCGGCGTGACCTTGGTAATGTCATTGGCCAATTCATCCAGCGTATAGCCAACGGCAAGCTTCGCCGCGACCTTGGCGATGGGGAAGCCCGTGGCCTTGGAAGCGAGTGCCGAAGAACGCGAAACGCGCGGATTCATTTCAATGATCACCATGCGCCCATCGGCGGGATTGATGCCGAATTGCACATTGGACCCGCCAGTATCCACGCCAATTTCGCGCAAGCAGGCGATGGAGGCATCACGCATGCGCTGATATTCCTTATCGGTCAGCGTCAGCGCCGGCGCGATGGTGACGGAATCCCCCGTATGCACACCCATCGCATCCAGGTTTTCGATGGAACAGATGATGATGCAATTATCCGCGCGGTCGCGGACCACTTCCATTTCAAACTCTTTCCAGCCGAGCACGCTTTCTTCCACCAGCACCTCCGTGGTCATGGAGGCAGCCAAACCAGCTGAGACAATCTGTTCAAATTCCTCACGATTATAGGCAATGCCGCCGCCCGTGCCGCCCAGCGTGAAGGATGGGCGAATGACGCAGGGCAGGCCCACGATTTTCAACGCATCCCAGGCTTCCGCCATGGTATGGGCGATTTCGCTTTTCGGGCTTTCAATGCCGATCTTCGCCATGGCATCACGGAATTTCTGACGGTCTTCGGCCTTGTCAATCACTTCGGCCTTGGCGCCAATCAATTCGCAGCCGTATTTTTCCAAGACCCCCGCTTCCGCGAGCTTGAGCGAGGTATTGAGCGCGGTTTGCCCGCCCATGGTGGGCAGCAGCGCATCAGGGCGTTCCTTGGCGATGATCTTTTCGACAATCTCCGGCGTGATCGGTTCCACATAGGTGGCATCCGCGAGCCCAGGGTCCGTCATGATCGTGGCCGGGTTGGAATTGACCAGAATGACGCGATAGCCCTCAGCGCGCAGCGCCTTGCAGGCTTGTGCGCCGGAATAATCGAATTCGCAGGCCTGGCCGATGACGATCGGCCCGGCGCCGATGATCATGATGGATTTGATGTCGGTGCGCTTCGGCATGGTTCAGGGCCTTGGGTTTTGCATCAGGGTGAAAAGGGGGTTTCATGCGCGGCTTTCGGTGGCGAGCTTGAGCGCCAGTAACGCCAAAGCCCCGCCCAAAATCCAACGCTGTGCGGCCATCCAGGTAGGGTTTTCGCTGAGAAAGCGCGAAACCCCGGCGGCGCCGTAAATCAACAAGCCATCGAAGATGATGGCGATGGCAATTTGCACCGCGCCGAGCGCGATGCCTTGCAGAAAGACATCCCCGCGCGCGGGATCAATAAAGGGCGGCAGCACCGCTACATAGAAAATCGCCACTTTGGGATTGAGCGCGGCGGTGGCAAAGCCAACACCAAACAGGCGGGAAGCGGATTCACGCGGCATGGGCCGCGCCGCGAAAATCGGCTGCCCGCCGGGGCGGAGACATTGCCACGCCAGAAACGCGAGATAAGCCGCGCCACCAATGCGCAGCACATCCCAGGCATAGGGAATGGCAAACAACGCCGCCGTAATGCCCGCCGCGGCGCAAAGCATGATGAACAGCGACCCACATTGGCAGCCGATCAGCGAAATCATGCCAGCACCAACGCCCTGCGCCAGAGAACGCGAGACAAGATAAAGCATATTCGGCCCCGGCGTCGCCGCGAGGCCAAGCGAAAGGGCCGCGAAAATCAGCAGGGTTTCGAGGGTGGGCATTTCACCCCTGCACCGAATACCCACCATCCACCGGGATCGCGACCCCGGTGATGAAGGCCGCAGCATCGGAAGCAAGGAAGGCCGCGATACCCTCAAAATCCGCCGGCATCCCCCAGCGCTTGGACGGCGTGCGCGCCAGCACATTATCATTCAGCCCGGCCATATCCTGCCGCGCCTTGCGTGTCAGGTCCGTATCAATCCAGCCAGGCAGAATCACATTCACCGTAATACCATCCGCGGCCCAGGCGGCGGCGGTGGATTTCGTCATCTGCACCACGCCGCCCTTGGAAGCGCTGTAAGCGACATGCAAAGGCAGGCCGAAGATGGACAGCATGGACCCGTTATTGATCACGCGCCCGCAACCATGCGCCTTCAAATACGGATAGGCGGCCTGGGATGCCAACATGCCGCTGGTCAGGTTGGTGTTGATGATGGTGTGCCAGTCTTCCAGCTTATAGGTCTCAGGCCGGTTGCGGATATTCGTGCCGGCATTATTCACCAGAATATCCAAACGCCCCATCCGCTTGGCGGTTTCTTCCACCATCGCCGTGATCGAAGCGGGGTCGGTCACATCCACCGCGATGCTTTCCGCCTTGGCGCCAAGGGCGCGCAAACCCGCCACCGCCGCATCATTCTTCGCGCCATTGCGCCCGGCGATCATCACCATGGCACCCGCTTTGGCCAGGCCCGTTGCCATGCCAAGGCCGATGCCACCATTGCCGCCCGTGACCAGCGCAACGCGCCCGGTAAGATCAAACATCTTGCTCATGCCTTGGCCCTTTCGATCATTTCAACGAAGCGATGGA
The DNA here is from genome assembly GCA_044235135.1 of Roseomonas sp. Taxonomy (GTDB): domain Bacteria; phylum Pseudomonadota; class Alphaproteobacteria; order Acetobacterales; family Acetobacteraceae; genus Neoroseomonas. The sequence continues at coordinate 3,282 of JBIIIE010000089.1, forward strand.
ACAGATAATGGCTGTCGGATGGCCCGGGGCTCGCTTCCGGGTGGTATTGCACGGAAAAGGCCGGGCGATCAGTCGCCGCGACACCTTCATTGGTGCCATCGAACAGAGAAATATGCGTCACCTTCGCATTGGCCGGCAGGCTTTCCGGATCAACGGCAAAACCGTGATTCTGGCTGGTGATTTCCACCTTGCCCGTCGTCAGGTCTTTCACCGGCTGATTGGCGCCGCGATGCCCGCGCGCCAGCTTGAAGGTGCGCGCCCCAAGTGCCAGTGACAGCAATTGATGCCCCAGACAAATGCCGAAAATCGGCAGTTTCTTATCCAGCACGGCGCGAATGGCGGGCAGCGCGTAAGTGCCCGTCGCCGCCGGGTCACCGGGGCCATTGGACAGAAACACGCCATCGGGGTTTTGCGCGAAAATCTCCTCGGCGGACGCGGTGGCGGGCAGCACCACCACATCACAACCGGCAGACGCCAGGCAGCGCAGGATATTGCGCTTGGCGCCGTAATCCATCGCCACCACGCGGTATTTCGGCGCCGCCTGGCGGCCAAAGCCTGCGGGCCAGGCCCATTCCGTTTCATCCCAGCGATAGCTCTGCCGGCAGGTGACATCCTTCGCCAGGTCCATGCCCTCAAGCCCCGGCCAGCCAGCGGCTTCGGCGCGCAGTGCCGCGATATCAAACTTCCCATCCACGCGGTGGCACAAAACGCCATTGGGCGGCCCACCATCGCGGATGCGCGCGGTCAAGGCGCGGGTATCAATGCCGGCAAGGCCGGGCACGCCGTGGGAAACCAGCCAGGCATGTAAATGCCGCGTCGCGCGGTAATTGGCTGGCTCCGTCACATCCTGCTTCACGATCAGCCCGCGCGCGGCGGGGGTGAGGGCTTCAATATCTTCCCCATTGGTGCCGACATTGCCGATATGCGGGAAGGTGAAGGTAATGATCTGCCCGGCATAGGAAGGATCGGTCAGGGTTTCCTGATAGCCGGTCATGCCCGTGTTGAAGCAAATCTCGGCGACTGCCTTGCCCTCTGCCCCGAAGCCACGGCCCCAAAAGACGCTGCCATCAGCCAGGACAAGGCAGGCGGTGGCGCCAGGGGGGGCGGTATCAGCCATGGGAAGGGGCTCCGTTTTCGGGGTCTCGGTGGTGGGCGTGCCGGTCATATCGGCCAGCGTCAGGCCAGTGGCAGTCAGGATGGCGGGCCAATGCTTGGCGGGAATGGCCTTGGATTGCCGCCATTTGCGAATGGCTTCCGTGCCGACGCCGCAGCGCTCGGCCGCGGCTTCAGCCCCGCCCAAAAGGGCGATGATGTCTTCAACGCTGCGCATGAGGCCGGCTTATCTGGGAAAAAACTTCCCAAGGCAAGGAAAAAGAGGGGGGTGGGAAAAATCCTCCCCGATTAGCTGGGCGCCAAGGCTTCCAATACCCCGCCCAGGCGCTGCATGGCGGCCTGTGTTTCGTCTTCCGGAAAGCCGGCGAAGCCCAGCATCAGCCCCTGGCGCAGCGCCAGCCCGGCATAAAGCGGCGAAAGCGGTGCCACCGCCACCCCTGCGGCGGCGGCAGCGGCGGCGATGGCTTGGTCGCTGCAGCGCCCGGCCAGGCGCGGCCCCAGCCCCGCCACCAGATGCAGCCCGGCATCGGTCGGCTCCGGCAGCAGAAAGGGCGAAAGCGGCGCCATGGCTTCCAGCAGCGCGGCCAGCCTGCGCCCATAAATCCGCCTGGTACGGCGGATATGCGCGGCGAAATCGCCATTCGCGATGAATTCCGCCAGCGCGCCCTGCGCCAGGATGGAGGCCGCCACACCTCGGCGTGCCAGATACGCCCGCGCGGGCGCCACCAGCGGCAGGGGCAGCACCACATAGCCCAACCGGATGGACCGGCTGAGCACCTTGGAGAAACTACCAAGGTAAATCACCCTCTCATGGCGATCGAGGCTCATCAGCGCCGGCAAGGGCGCACCGGCATAGCGGTATTCGCCATCATAATCATCTTCGATCAGGAAGCCGCTGACGCGTTCCGCCCAATCCAGAAACGCCAGCCGCCGGCTGAGCGAGAGCGTGCCGCCCAAGGGATAATGGCGTGACGGCGCCATGAAGGCTCCGCGCAAGGCCTGATCCAGCGCGGCGGGGTCAAGCCCGGCTTGATCGGCGAGGCCCAGGATGGGTCGCAGCTGCAAGCGCTGCAACGCATGGCGCAGAGGCGGGAAGCCTGGTTCTTCAATCAGCACCGCATCGCCGGGGGTGAAGGCAGCGGCGGCGATGATGTCCAACCCATCGAAGAACCCGCTGGTGATGATGATTTGCGAAGCCTCTGCCGCGATGCCGCGCCAATCGCGCAAATGCGCGGCCAAAGCGGCGCGGAGCGCGAAAAGCCCGAAAGCATCCTGCGGCGCCAAAAGACCAGCGCCATCCAACCGCCATTGCCGCTGCAACAGCCGCCCGAGGCTTTGGCGCGGAAACAACGCGGGATCGGTCGCTTCAATCTGAAAGGGCTGCCAGGGGGCGGGCGGCGGCGCGGGCGTGGTGGCGGAGGGGCTGGCGGGGCGCGGCACTTGTAAGCTGCCCTCGGGCAGCCCTGCCGAGGCATAAAGCCCCGAACCCTGGCGGGCGGTGACGTAACCCTCGGCGGCCAATTGCTCTACCGCCAGCACGGCAGTGGCCCGCGCGATACCATGTTCTTCCGCGAGTGCGCGGGTGGATGGCAGCCTTGCCCCAGGCGCAATCCGCCCGCCCAGGATCAAGCGACGCAGCCCCTCGGCCAATTGCACATGCAAGGGCAGCTTCGCCCGGCGATCGAGTGCGAGCGAAAGCAGCGCGGCCTCGGCCCCCGGGGCTTTGCGAAGTGGTCTGCTCATGTTTTCAAAACCGGACCTTTTCTGCAAGCCACATTTCGCGGAGGCTGCGCCCCTTGGCAAGTGACAGAAGGAATACCCCCATGGCCCGTACCAGCGCAGCACCCAGTGAGCGCACCCGCGTCAAGCGCATGCATGAACGCGGCGCTTATGACCGCGCGAGCATTGACGCCATTCTGGATGCGCAGCCCCTGGCGCATATTGCCTATGTGCTGAATGGCGCGCCCTTCGTGACACCCACGCTGCAATGGCGCGAAGGGAATCACGTGTATTGGCATGGGTCTGCCGCCAGCCGGATGATTGAAACCTGTATTGAGGCGGATGTCTGCGTCACCGTCACGCTGATGGATGGGCTGGTGCTGGCGCGGTCTGCCTATAATCATTCGGTCAATTATCGTTCGGTGATGCTGCTGGGCCGCGCGCGGCTGATCAGCGACGCGGCTGAGAAGGAAACGCGGCTGAAGAATTTTGTGGAGGGGATGTTCCCGGGCCGCTGGGACAAGCTGCGCGCCATGACGGCTTATGAGGCGAAGGCGACAACGGTGCTGGCGATTGAAATCAATGAGGCATCAGCGAAAATCCGGAGTGGCCCGCCCGGCGATCCGGATGAGGATTTGATGCAGGACGTTTGGGCCGGCGTGCTGCCGCTGGAAGTGCGCACCCTGCCGCCCATTCCTGATGCGCGTGGCAGCGTTGCCGCGCCGCCGGAATATCTGACGCGGTTCAAGATTGGGTGAGGGGGTGACGGCTCTCCCGTAACTGGATTCGACCATTATCCCGGTAGTCAATGAGTATGGCGGGGCGTGGCCGCTCGCGAGTAATATGCTGTTGGGAATGACGGAGACCGCGACTCATTGTGGGCCTTTTGGGCCTTCGAAATTGCAGCGCCGCGCGTGTGCTAAGTAACTCCGAGTCGGGGCACCGAAAAAACGGCTTGGGTAACCTTCATTTCATTTCTCGGATCCGTCGGAGTGCAGAGCCCAGGGGCGCAAGAGGTAGTGGTATAACATCACAACCAGAAAACCAGCAGCTAGCGTGGCGAACAGTAAGGTCGAGATATCAATTCTGGACGGACCGAAAAATGCAGCTCCGACAAACAAACTCCAGCAGATAAATACAAGGAATGAGGCCAGCATGATAACAATCCAGCGTGCCGGGCCGTATGCCTGTTGAGCAAGCGAGGTCGGTAGCCATTTCCAAACTGCCAGGATGAACAACATCAAGGGAACATCCAGCAACCACTGCGGCGCTGTCAGAATAGCTGTGGGGAGGTCAATAAAGAGGATGGCAGGCTGCAGGGGTAGAAGGCTGACCGAAGCAGAAACAAGCGATACGGTGAGTAGGGCAAACCAAGGGGCACCAGGCCGTATGGCAGCCGCAGCTGCGAGGCGCCCCAATGCCCAATGAAGAAGGGCAATCTTTGTCGCCAAGTAAACGAGACCCGCGTATACGGATATGTCAGCATCAGGTCGTAGATCAAAGATGATCCACCGGAACAAGAGGCTGGCCGCGTATATGACGCCGAACATGGCGCCAAGCGGCGCCCACTGGTTCCAGCGTCGCTTCAGCGGCCAAATAAGCGAAGCGAATTTACTGGCTTCAAGGACTACGGCGAGCATGACCGCTGAAATGACGCTCACAAGAACAGAGGCCAAGACACTGTTTCGGCCGAGCGCCGATATGATTTGCGCGGCAAGGAGTTGGATAAGAAAATCGACGGGACCAGTTACGATCCAAGAGAAAATCAGGGCCAGCCCCGCCGCTACCCAGATTTGCGTTTTTGCCATCTGCAAGGAACCAATTCTCAACACATCGGATCGGACGATTTTTCATAGCACAACGATTCGTCATGCGAGTATAATTCTTGAACATTTTGTGGGAAATGCGAGGAAGCCATAAAGCGTCATGACCTGGTCCATCCATCACGTTTCGCTTGTCGCGCATGATTTGGATGCGGCGGCGTATTTCTTTGGCACGCTGATCGGGCTTGGCGTGGCAGAGGCGCTGGATGGGCAAAGCCGCTTCATTGGCGCAGCCGGTCGCGGCTTGCGCTTGCATCGGCCAGCGCCAGCGCTGGCGCGATCTGGTGCCATGCTGCTTGGCCCGGTGGGCGGGCGGTATGTGGCGCTGGAAGTTGCCTCCTTGGCGAAAGTGGTCGCGAAGCTTGATCAGGCGGGGCTGGCTTATGCGTCGGCGCTGCCTGGGGAGTTTGCTCAGCCGGCGATCTATGCGCTGGACCCGGCGCTTAATCTTTTGCTGCTGCTGCAAGCGGATGGCGCTGCGCCATCGGCGCCCCCGTCCTGGCATATCCATCACGTCAATCTGCAAGCGCAGCATGTGCGCGAAGCGGTGGCGTTTTACACAGACATTATCGGCATGGCGGAAGGGCGCTGGCATGCGGCCGCACAGCGCGGGGATTTCAGCATAGACCCCGCTGAATTGGCCGTGCTGACCAAGTCCGATGACAATAGCGGGCTGCATATCATCCGCCCGGATGCGGGCTTCGCTTATCGTAATCGCTTCGCGCATAACCCTTCCATCGGCGGGCACCCAGCCTTTTGCGTGCCCGATGTGCTGGCGGTGAAGGCGCGGCTGGAAGCGGCTGGCGTGCTGGTATCGGACGCCGGCGTTTATGCCATGGCGGGGATGCATCAGATCTACGTGCTGGATCCTTCTGCCAATATGATCGAGGTGAACCAAATTGTCTGAAGCCCCGCCCCGCACCCTGATCACGGCGGCTGAGGCCGCCGCCACGCCGCCTTCCCCTGGCCGGCTTTCCGCGCTGCTGCTGGCGCATGGCACCATGCAACTCCGCTGGTTCGCGCCGAAGGGTGCGGATGTGCAAACCCCGCATGACCAGGATGAGCTTTACATCATCGCCTCCGGCACCGGCTGGTTCCGCCGCGGCACGGAACGTGTGGCCTTCGCCCCGCATGACGCGCTGTTTGTGCGTGCCGGGGAAGCGCATCGCTTTGAGGATTGCTCGCCCGATTTCGCGACTTGGGTGGTTTTCTATGGCGCCAAGGGCGGGGAGGGCTGAGGCCCTGGCCCGCCCGCCCCGCTTTGCTATAAGCGCGGTCAAGATTGAAGGAACACCCCATGGAACTCCGCGCCCGTTTCACTGATGCCTTGAAGACCGCGATGCTGGCCAAGGATGCCGCCACAACCTCCACCATCCGCATGATCATGGCGAAGCTGAAGGATACCGATATCGCCGCGCGCAAGA
>JBIIIE010000090.1:0-9295 GCA_044235135.1 Roseomonas sp.
TCACCGGGTCAAGCGGTGACAGACACGTCACCCCCATACGCTGGCAGGCTTCTTCCAGCACATGGCGCAGGCTTGAATCCACCAGCGTATAGAGCACCGGCCCCGGTTCCTGCTGGATACCTTCCAACACGCGGTCCAATTGCAGGCGGGATCGGATCAGGCTCCAGCGATGATCCACCACATGGTGATCATCAAACCGCGCCAGCGTCGCGCGGGCGATGGAGTGCAGCGTCTCACCGGTTGAATCGGAGACCAGATGCAGATCAATTTGCCTGTGGGGCATGGCAGGAGAATTCCGTGAATCAATGTGGATAACGGGGGTGGATTCCAGCACCGGTCCCGCCCTGGCCTATAATGGGGACATAACCCAGCATCGGCGCAAGCCTGAATGACTTTTCACTCGCCTGTCCCATTGCAGGTGTATTTCGCTTCGCCCAAGGCAGAAACAACAAACCCATTGGCAATCTGCATGGGACAAGACTGTGGATGGAATTGGGAATACTTGGCTCCCCATCATCCACAGGGCCTACAAGCTACCACATCTTTCAGAATCTTAGATTCAATGCTTAGGTTTGGCTTATGGAAACGGAAACCGAGGCCAGCCGGGCCAAACCCTTTTTGCGCGTCTTGGCCGGAGAACCCGTCTGGCCGCCCCCTGTATGGCTGATGCGCCAGGCCGGGCGCTACTTGCCGGAATACCGGGCCACGCGCGCCCAGGCAGGGGATTTCATCTCCCTTTGCACCACGCCTGATCTGGCGGCTGAGGTCACGCTCCAGCCCATTCGCCGCTATGGCATGGATGCCGCCATCCTGTTCTCTGATATTCTGATGGTGCCCTGGGCGCTCGGCCAGGGGCTGCGCTTTGCTGAGGGCGAAGGCCCGCTGCTCGACCCCATTCGCTCAGCCGAAGGTATCGCTGCGCTCAATTTGGATGGCGTGGTCGCGAAAGCCGCGCCGATTTTTGAAACCGTGCGCCTGACCCGGGCGGGACTGGAAAAGGATCACCCCAAAACCGCGTTGATTGGTTTTGCCGGTTCCCCCTTCACCGTCGCCTGCTACATGGTTGAAGGCCGCGGCAGCAAGGATTTTGCCGCAACGCGCGGCATGGCCTTCAGTGATCCCAATAGTTTCGGCCGCCTGATCCGTATTCTGCAGGACGCAACAACGGAATACTTGGTCGCCCAGGTCGAAGCCGGTGCCGAGGCGCTGATGCTGTTCGACACCTGGGCTGGCTTGCTTCCACCAAGCCAATTTCGCCGCTGGGTGATTGAACCTTCAGCGGCCATTGCCCGCGCGGTGCGCAAGCGCTGCCCCAATACCCCCATCATCGGCTTCCCGCGCTTGGCTGGGCCGATGCTGCCCGATTACGCTGCCCGCGCAGCGGTGGATGCGGTTGCCATGGATACCAGCATGGATCCGCGCTGGGCGGCCCAGGCGGTGCCCGCCACCATGCCGTTGCAAGGCAATCTCGATCCGCTGGCCCTGGTAGCCGGCGGCGCCGCGCTGGAAGCCGAAGCGCGCAGCATCCTGGCAGCCATGCGTGGCCGGCCTTTCATTTTCAATCTGGGCCACGGCATCATCCCGCCGACCCCGCCCGAACATGTCGCGCAGCTCATGCGCATTATCCGCAGCGGCTAAGCGAGGTTAGGATTCAGCCTCAGGCGCGAAGGGCGGCTTCAGCCAGATCGCTTCCTTGATCTTGGCTTTGACGAAAGCTTCATGCGCTGCCAGCGCCTCGGCGGGGGGTGTGATCAGCAGCGCCGCCCGCTCCACGGCTTCAACGTCAAGTGCAACAAGGCGCGGCGCGGCCTTGGCGGCCAATTCCAGCCCCGGCTGCTTGCCGCCCATCATTTCCAGATAGACCTGCGCCAGCAACTGGCAGTCCAGAATGGCGTTGTGATTGCCGCGCATGGAATTATCCACGCCAAGCCGCCGGCACAGTGCATCCAGATTATTCGGCATGCCAGGATAGCGCGTTTTCGCCATCGCCAGGCTATCAATCATCCGCGCCCGGTCCAAGGCGGGCCGCTTGCAGCGGAACAACTCCGCATCCAGGAAGCCAAAATCAAACGGCGCATTATGCGCGATGATTTCCGCATCACCCAGGAATACCAAAAGCCGATCAGCAATTTCCGCAAATTTCGGCTTGCCCACCACATCGCCATTGGTAAAGCCATGGATGCGCGATGCCTCGGCAGGGATATCGCGTTCCGGGTCAAGCAGGGTGTGAAACGCCTCGCCAGTTGGTAGCAGGTTGAACAATTCCACCGCTGCGACTTCGATCACCCGGTCGCCATTCAGCGGATCGAGCCCGGTGGTTTCCGTATCCAGCACGATCTGACGCATCAGCCGGGCGCCCCCAGGCGCAGCATTAACCGCTTCAACTGCGCGACGGCGAAATGTCGCGACAAGCCGCTATGGATCACCACATCCGCTTTGCGACGCTTGGCGGCATCGGGCATTTGCCGCGCCCGAATGGCGGCCAGGCGTTCCGCCGTCATACCGGGGCGGCGCAGCACGCGCGCCGCCTGCACCGCCGCGGGCGCCGAGACCACCACCACCAGATCCACACGCTTTTCGCCGCCGGTTTCAAGCAACAAAGGGATATCCAGCACAACAAGCGATTTCCCAGCGCGGCGTGCCGCTGCCAGAAATTGCTTTTCGGCATCCCGCACCAACGGATGCACGATACGTTCAAGGATTTTCAGCGCAGCGGGATTGCCCAACACCGCGTGCCGCAGCGCTTCCCGATCCACAGCGCCGGAGCGCGTGGTGCCGGGAAAAGCGGCTTCGATGGGGCGCACTGCCCGCCCGCCTCGCGCCTGCAATGCATGCACGGCTTGATCGGCATCGAAAATCGGCACGCGGTGGCGGCGAAAAGTGGCTGAGGCAGTGGATTTCCCCATGCCGATCCCACCCGTGAGGCCGATGATCTTCATGCGCCATCACGTTTTGGAATATCGGCGGCCACCACATCGCGCAAAGCCTGATCCACCTGCGGCGCCACGCCAAACCAGGCCTCAAACCCTGGCCGCGCCTGATGCAGCAACATGCCAAGCCCATCCACCGCGACCAGGCCACGCGCCCGCGCTGCCGCCAAAAGCCGCGTTTCCAGCGGCACATAGACGATATCGGCCACCACGGCGCTTGGGGCGAGGGTGCGCAGGTCCATCTCCAAAGGCGGTTGCCCCTGCATGCCGAGCGAGGTGGTATTCACCAGCAAAGCGGCCTCAGCCAGCGGAGCCCGATCCGCGACATTGATGGGCCCGCCCAAATCCCGCGCCAGCGCTTCGGCCTTGGCTGGGGTGCGGTTCACCAAGGTCACGCGCGGCGCGCCGGCATCCAACAGCGCTGCCGCAATCGCCCGCGCCGCGCCGCCGGCCCCCAGCAACACTGCCGGCCCGGCATCGGCCCGCCAACCCGGTGCGGCTTCGCGGATGCTTTCCAGAAAGCCGAAGCCATCGGTATTGGAACCCTCAATCCGCCCATCGCGAAACACCAGCGTATTCACCGCCCCGGCGCGGCGGGCGAAGGGCGCAACCTCATCACAAATCTCAAAGGCAGCAAGCTTATGCGGAATGGTGACATTGGCGCCGCGAAAGCCGAGATCCACCAGGGACCGCACCGCTTGCCCGAAGCGTTCCGGCGCCACGCCAAGCGGGATATAGGCGCCATCAATGCCATAGCGTTGCAGCCAGAACCCATGCAGCCGCGGAGAGCGCGAATGGGTGACGGGAAAGCCGAAAACCCCGGCGAGCCGGGCATGACCGGATGGAAGCTTCATCCCGCCAGAAAGCACTTCAGCCAGCCGGAAAGCAAGCGTTCAGCCGCCCACTTGCCGCAGCCAATCCTGCAAATTGTAGAACACCGTGACGCGCGTGATCTTACAATCGCGCAGCGCGTAGAAGGCCCCTGCGGACAGGGAATAGCGCTGGCCCTTGGCCGGGGGCAGCCCCTCATCGGTGGCCAAATATTGCCCTTCCACCCGAAATTCCGCCGCCGCGCGGCTACCATCCGGGGCTGCCATGATCACGATATCGCGCAATTCTTCCCGGTAGCAGCGCGCCATATGGTCCAGGAACGCGGCAAAGGCCGGTTTGCCGTGCTGCGCGGCGCCCTGATTTATGTCATGCGCCACATCATCGGCCAGCAGCGCCAACATGCCGGGCCAATCCCCGCGATTAAAGGCGGCGAGGTAAGCGGCGATGATCTCTTGCGCATTGGTCATGGCGGGATTCCTTGCCCGAGGGGCCTGCGATGCCTATAGAGCACCCCTCATTGCCGCCGCGCCAGAGCACAGAACCAGCATGACCGCCAAGCCCCCCAGTTTTCAGGACATCATCCTGCGCCTGCATCGTTTTTGGGCGGATCAGGGCTGCGTGATCCTGCAACCCTATGACATGGAAGTGGGTGCCGGCACCTTTCACCCGGCCACCACCTTGCGTGCGCTTGGGCCGAAGCCCTGGAAGGCCGCCTATGTGCAGCCATCGCGCCGCCCCGCCGATGGCCGCTATGGCGAAAACCCCAATCGGCTGCAGCATTATTACCAATACCAGGTGATCCTGAAGCCATCGCCGGCGGACCCGCAGGCGCTGCTGATTGAAAGCTATCGCGCGCTTGGCATTGACCCTGCTTTGCATGACATCCGCTTTGTTGAGGATGATTGGGAAAGCCCAACCCTCGGCGCCTGGGGCCTGGGCTGGGAGGTTTGGTGCGATGGGATGGAGGTGACGCAATTCACCTATTTCCAGCAAGTCGGCGGCATTGCCTGCGAAAAGCCAAGCGCGGAATTGACCTACGGCCTGGAACGCCTGGCCATGTATATCCAGGGGGTCGAGAATGTTTACGACCTGGATTTCAACGGCGAAGGCGTGAAATACGGCGAGGTATTTCTGCGGGCTGAGCGCGAATACAGCGCCCATAATTTCGAAGCGGCTGATACCAAAATGCTGTTCCGGCATTTTGAGGATGCGGAAGCCGAATGCGCCGCGCTTTTGGAACGCAAACTGGCGCTGCCGGCCTATGACCAATGCATCAAGGCATCGCATCGCTTCAATTTGCTGGATGCGCGGGGTGCGATCAGCGTAACGGAACGCGCTGCCTATATTGGCCGCGTGCGGACGCTGGCGAAGGGGTGTTGTGAGGCCTGGCTGGCTGGCGAAGGGGCGTGACCTTGCGCCCTCGCGGATTTTCTACCATATTAGGCAAGAATTCTACCAAGGGTGCGCCATGGGCCAGTTGAACATCAAGGACGTCGCGCTGATTGCCGAAGCCAAGGAATTGGCGGCGATGCTCGGCACGACGGCGACCGGGGCTGTCCGCGAAGCGGTGGCGGAAAAACTGGCGCGGGAAAAGGCAGCACGGCAGCGCAAATTCGACGCCATCATGGCGATAGCCGAGGAAGCCTCCAAGCTGGTCCCGCCCGGCGTGACCAGCGATCACCGCGATCTTTATGACGAAAGCGGCCTGCCGCGATGATTCTTGATTCCTCGGCACTGGTCGCAATCCTGTTCAAGGAGCCTGAGGCGGAGCGCCTGGCTGCCACGATCCGCGATACAGACACCACCGCAATTGCCGCGCCAACCTTGCTGGAAACCGCAATTGTCGCGGAGGGCCGGACCCTGCCCGGGATGGCGGAAAAGCTGGATGCCTTGATGGGCGCCATTCGTCCCGAAATAGTGCCCTTCACCGCGGCCCATGCTGCCATCGCCCGCGATGCCTGGCGCCGCTATGGCAAGGGTCGCCACAAGGCGGGGTTGAACCTCGGCGATTGCTTTTCCTATGCGCTGGCCAAGGAACGCGGCCAGACCTTGTTGTTCAAGGGCGATGATTTCGCCGCAACCGATATAGAGCCGGCGATCAAACCCCATGGCTGAACTGCTGCTTGAATTATTCTGCGAGGAAATCCCGGCGCGCATGCAGGCACGCGCCGCGGAAGATTTGGCGCGTCTATTTGGCGATGGCTGCGCGGCGTTGTTGGAGGCACCTCCGCGCAGCTTCTACGGCCCGCGCCGCATTGGCCTCGTCGCGCAATTGAAGCCAAGTGTAACCACCGAAGCCAAGGAAGAACGCGGCCCGCGCATCGGCGCGCCGGAACAGGCGATTGAAGGGTTCTTGCGCAAGCACGGCGCCACGCGCCATGCGCTGACGGCACAGGGCCAATTCTGGGTATTGATAAAACCGGGCCAAAGCGTGGAAGCGCGCGCCCTGGTTGCTGCGGCGATCCCTGCGTTGATACGCGCCTTCCCTTGGCCAAAATCCATGCGCTGGGGCGGCACATCTTCCATGGTGTGGGTGCGGCCCTTGAAGCGCATTCTGTGCGTGTTGGATGGCGAAGTGGTGCGCTTCGATCTTTCGCAAAATGGCGATGATGGTCATGGGCTGGTGAGTGGCGATCAGACCGAAGGCCACCGCATCATGTCCCCCGGCGCTTTGGCCGCGCGCAGCTTCGCCGATTACAAGGCAGGCTTGGCCGCGCGCCATGTCGTGCTGGAAGCGGAAGACCGCGCGCGCATGATCCGCGATGGCATCAATGCCCTCGCCGCTGCCGAAGGTTTGGAAGTGGTACCGGATGAGGGCTTGATTGCCGAAGTCGCGGGCTTGGTTGAATGGCCGGTGCCTTTGCTTGGGCGGATTGATGATGCCTTCATGGATTTACCGCCGGAGGTGATGCGCACCACCATGCGCGTCAATCAACGCTATTTTGCGCTGCGCAAGAAGGATGGCGCAGCGGCACCACGCTTCGCGCTGGTAGCGAATATCGCGGCACCCGATGGCGGGGCGGCGATTGTCGCCGGCAATGAACGCGTGTTGCGCGCGCGCTTGGCGGATGCGCGGTTCTTCTGGGATTTGGACCGCAAGCAAAAGTTGGAAAGCTTCCTGCCCAAACTGGATAGTGTAGTGTTCCACGCCAAGCTTGGCACACAAGGCCAGCGCGTGGCGCGGTTGGAAAACCTGGCTGGCCTGATCGCGGAAAAATTGGGTGCGGATGCAACACTCGCTCGGCGCGCAGCGCGGTTAGCCAAGGCAGATCTTGCGTCCGGCATGGTGGGTGAATTCCCCGAATTGCAGGGCGTGATGGGGCGGTATTACGCGCTTGGCCAGGGTGAGGATGCGCGTGTGGCGGAAGCGATTGCCGCGCATTACCGCCCAGCGGGTGCGGGTGATGCCGTGCCGAATGAGCCCATCGCCATCGCGGTCGCGCTGGCGGATAAGCTTGATCAACTCCTTGGGTTTTTTTACGTCGGTGCGAGACCGACCGGCAGCGGTGATCCCTTCGCGCTGCGCCGTGCCGCGCTTGGTGTGATTCGCATCATCCGTGAGAATGGGCTGCGTTTGCCGATTATCGAAGTCGCGGATGCGTACCGCCTCACCATTCGGAATTGGCCAGGAACCAAGTTGGATGGTCTGGACGACTTCGGCTCGACAAGCCGCCAAGTATGGTCTGTCGGTTTAGAAATTCTCGACTTCCTTGCCGAACGCCTGCGCGTGCAATTACGTGGTGAGGGTGCGCGGCATGATGTGGTGGCGGCGGTCTTTGGCGCCACACCAGATGATGATTTGAACCGCCTCCTCTCCCGCGCCGAAGCCGTGCGCGGCTTTGTTGAAAGCGAGGCCGGCACCAACCTTCTCGCCGCCCATCGCCGAGCCGTGAATATCCTGCGCATCGAAGAAAAGCGCGACGGCCATGCCTTCGACACCGGCTATGAAGCGCACCTGCTGAAACTGCCGGAAGAAGCCGCCCTTGCCGCCGCGCTTGAAGAAGCCGGCGCCCGCATTCGCCTTGATATCGAAGCCGAGGATTTTGAGCGCGCCATGGATGCCATGGCTGGGCTCCGCGTCCCGGTGGATGCCTTTTTCGAAAAAGTGATCGTGAACGATCCGGCGCCGGAACTTCGCCGCAATCGTCTGCGATTGCTCGCCCGACTTCGTGCCGCCATGGATGCCGTGGCGGATTTCTCCAAGATTGAAGCCTGAGGAACCCCCCCATGACACAATGGGTCTATAGCTTTGGCGCCGGCCATAATGAAGGCCGTGCCGATATGCGGAATCTCCTGGGCGGAAAGGGCGCCAACCTGGCCGAAATGGCCTCGATCGGTTTGCCCGTGCCGCCTGGCTTCACCATCACGACCGAAGTCTGCACGGCCTATTACGAAAACGGGCAGAAATACCCGAATGATCTGGCGGCGCAGGTGCGCGCGGCGCTTGCGCGCGTTGAAGAAGCAGTGGGCAATCGCTTCGGCGATCATCACCGCCCCTTGCTGGTCTCTGTGCGCTCCGGCGCGCGGGTTTCCATGCCGGGTATGATGGATACGGTGCTGAACCTCGGCCTGAATGACCAAACGGTTGAAGGCCTGGTCACGGCTTCCGGTGATGCGCGCTTTGCCTGGGATTCCTATCGCCGCTTCATTCAGATGTATGGGTCCGTGGTGCTTGATGTGGACCATCATCGCTTTGAGGAGATTATCGAGCATGTGAAGCTCGACACCGGGAAGAATGAGGATACGGAACTCACCGCATCCGAATGGCATCGCGTGGTGGATGGCTATAAGGAAATGGTCGCTGAGGTTACCGGCAAGCCCTTCCCGCAAGACCCTGAAACCCAGCTTTGGGGCGCAATTGGTGCGGTGTTTGGCAGTTGGATGAACCAGCGCGCGGTGACCTATCGGCGCCTGCATGACATCCCGGCCGAATGGGGCACGGCGGTGAATGTGCAAGCCATGGTCTTCGGCAATATGGGCGAAGATTGCGCGACCGGTGTGTGCTTCACACGCGACCCTTCCACGGGCGAGAATATCTTCTACGGCGAATACCTGATCAACGCGCAGGGTGAGGATGTGGTGGCGGGTATCCGCACGCCGCAGCCCATGGCGAAGGAACGCTCCAAGCCCAGCGAACGCAGCATGGAAGAAGCCATGCCGGCAGCCTATGCCGAATTGGTGCAGGTGCGCGCCACGCTGGAACGCCATTACCGTGACATGCAGGACATTGAATTCACGGTGCAGAGCAACAAGCTTTACATGTTGCAAACCCGCAATGGTAAGCGCACCGCCGCGGCTTCCTTGAAAATCGCGGTGGATATGGCGCGTGAGGGGCTGATTGATCACACGGAAGCCGTGCGGCGCGTGAACCCCGCAGCGCTCGATCAATTGCTGCACCCAACGCTGGACCCCAAGGCGCCGCGCAAGTTGCTGGCCAAGGGCTTGCCGGCTTCGCCTGGTGCTGCCTGTGGCATTGTGGTGTTCAGTGCGGATGAAGCGGAAGCGCGCGCGCAAAAGGGCGAAAGCGTCATTCT
>JBIIIE010000091.1:0-9276 GCA_044235135.1 Roseomonas sp.
TGCTGATGGCGCCAGGCGGCATCCGTCATGCCCTTGCGTTCCTTGAGGTCGCCGCCCGCGCAAAAGGCGCGCCCGCCAGTCGCTGTCAGGATCACGCAACGGATATCGCCGGGCTCCGCAATCAGCGCGGACCAAACCGTATGCAAATCGCGCCCCATTTGCGTGTTGAAGGCGTTGGACACCTCCGGGCGATTAAGCCGCACGATTTGGATGTGGGGCTCTGGGCTTTCCAGTTGCAGGGTTTCGGTTTCGGGCAGGGGCATGACGAATCTCCGATCTGAGCATTTTCAAGCCAGGTGGCTATCACTTGGCGACTCGGAAAATGCGATCAAACAAATCTTTTAGTGCATGTCCGGTGAGCGGATGCGAGAGGGACACGCACTAAAGGGGCCGGAGACTGCGTCAGACCGGCGCACTTGTCAGCGCCCTATTTTCGCAGCCCCGCCGAACGTGCGAGAACAGGTGCCGAAGGAGACCCCCATGCCCGATACCAACCTGCAAATCCTGCTGAAGCGCCGCCCCGTTGGTGCGCCGGTGGCAGAGGATTTCGAGATTGTCGAAACTGCGATGCCCGAACCCGGCGAAGGCCAGGTTCTGGTCCGCGCGCAGTATCTCTCGCTCGATCCCTATATGCGCGGGCGCATGGCGGATGTGAAAAGCTACGCCAAGCCGGTGGCGCTTGGCGCCGTGATGGAGGGCCAAACGGCGGGCGTCGTGGCCGCCTCCCGCCATCCTGATTTCAAAGCCGGGGAGACGGTGCTCGGCGGCTTTGGCTGGCAGCGTTTTTCGGTGGTGGGGCCGGAACGCCTGTTCAAGGTGCCGGAAGCCGATCCGCCGCTTTCCTCAAGCCTTGGCGTGCTCGGCATGCCGGGGCTGACGGCCTGGACGGGCCTAGCCGATATCGGCCAGCCGAAAGCGGGGGAAACCGTGGTGATCAGCGCGGCCTCCGGCGCTGTCGGACAGGTGGCCGGGCAGATCGCCAAAATCCGTGGCTGCAAGGTGGTTGGCATCGCGGGTGGCGCCAAGAAATGCGACTTTGTGGTGAAGGAGCTGGGCTTTGATGCCTGCCTGGATCATCACGGCGACCTCAACGCACAACTGGACGCGATCGTGCCGGAAGGCATTGATATTTATTGGGAAAATGTCGGCGGCGCCGTGCAGGCGGCGGTTTTCCCTCGGCTTCGGGATTTCGGGCGCATGGTGATGTGCGGCATGATCGCGCAATATAATGAAGCGCCCGGTGCGGATGCCGCCGGCGCCCCGCCCGGCCCCAATCTGGGGCCCGTTGTGCGCAAGCGCCTGCGCATCCAGGGCTTTATCGTGAGTGACACGGGCTGGCCGCGCTATCCGCAATTCCGCGCGGAGATGCTGGGCTGGATGAAGGACGGCAAGCTGCGCTGGCGCGAAGATGTGGTGCAGGGCCTGGCCAATGCGCCCAAGGCCTTCATCGGCCTGCTGAAGGGCGAGAATTTCGGCAAGCTGGTGGTGAAGGTGGATTGAGGCTGTATGGGCGCAGGCAAAACCTGCGCCTTTTCAATAGCGCCGGAGCAGGCCCACCAGCTTGCCCTGCACGCGCACGCGATCCGGGCCGAAGATGCGGGTTTCATGCCGCGCATTGGCGGGCTCGAGCGCAATGGAATTGCCGCGCCGGCGCAGGCGCTTCAGCGTGACTTCATTCTCATCCACCAGGGCGACCACGATGGTGCCATTCTCCGCCGTGTCCGTGCGGCGGATGATGACGGTATCGCCATCCATAATGCCGGCTTCCTCCATGGAATCACCGGCGACTTCCAACGCGTAATGTTCGCCATTGCCAAGCAGCGCGAGCGGGACTTCCACACTCGCGCCATTGTCGCGCAGCGCTTCGATGGGCAGGCCGGCGGCGATGCGGCCATAAAGCGGCAGATGCACGGCGGCGGCTTCGGCGGCAACGCGGGCGGCGCTGGCGGGCAGGTTATTGGCAAAATTGCCGCGAATGACATTGGGGGCGAAGGCCGGGGCCTCGGGCTTCGGCGCGGTTTCCTTCACCTTGGGTGTCAGCGCTTCGGGCAGGCGCATCACTTCAAGCGCGCGGGCGCGATGCGCGCGGCGGCGCAGAAAGCCGCGATCTTCCAAGGCAGTGATCAGGCGATGGATGCCGGATTTGGACCGCAGATTGAGCGCTTCCTTCATTTCCTCAAAGGAAGGCGAAAAGCCTGTCTCGCGCAGGTGCTTGTCAATGAACATCAGCAATTCATGCTGTTTACGCGTGAGCATAGGCCATCCCCTCAACAAGGCCGGGCGCGAATCGGCGCGAACAAACCGGCAACTCAGACGATGTTCTAGAAAAGTTCCAAAATCACAGTCAAATGTTTTTTGAGGTGGATAAGTAGTTTGACGCAAAATGTTGCGTGAAAGCTTAACCGCGCGGCGCCGCCGCCCTTGCCAGGCGGTCATTGATCGCCGCCCCCAGGCCCGCTTCGGGGATCGGCATGACGGCGATGCGGGTCAGGCCAAGCTTCGCGCCCTCATTATCCAGCCAGCGCAGCCCGGCGAAAAGCCGTGCGGCGGCTTCGCGCAAATCGCGCGCCTCGGAAAGCTGCCAGACCAGCCCAGCGCCGGGCAAAGCCGGGCCAAAGGCCAAAAGCGCCTCATCCGCTGCCACATCCACCGCGCCCAGCCGCACCGGGAGCGATGGCGCGTAATGGGACAGCATCATGCCGGGGCTGCGAAGCGTGCGGGTTTTCTCGGCAGCGCTGATGGGCAAGGGGCGGGAAACCGGACCGATCACCGCCTCAATCGCTTCCACCGGCACGCCACCGGGGCGGAGCAAAGCGGCACCGCCCATGGCGAGATCGAGCACGGTGCTTTCCACGCCAACATCGCAGGCCCCGCCATCCAAAACGGCGGCGATGCGGCCTGACAAACCCTCCAGCACATGCGCCGCCGTGGTGGGGCTGACGGCGCCGGAGCGATTGGCCGAAGGCCCGGCCACGGGAATCGCCGCTGCCCGCAGCAATGCCAAAGCAAGCGGGTGCGCGGGCACGCGCACCGCGAGCGTATCCAGCCCCGCCCCCGCCAGCAGATCAATCCGGCATTCGGCGCGGCGCGGCAGCACCAATGTCAGGGGGCCAGGCCAAAAAGCGGTGGCCAAGGCGCGCGCACGGCCATCGGCCAGCACCTCGGTGAATGCGGCCTCGGCATCCGGAAAATGGCAGATCAGGGGGTTGAAATGCGGGCGGCCCTTGGCTTCAAAAACGGCGGCCACGGCGCGGCCATTCCGCGCATCGGCGCCCAGGCCATAGACCGTTTCGGTCGGGAAGGCGACAAGCTCTCCGGCGCGGAGCAGCCCTGCCGCTTCGGCGACCTGATCCGCTGCCAGAAGCCGTGTCATCCCGGCAGGCCTTCACAGACAAAGCCGGGGTTTTCAAAGCCGGGTTTGCCGTAGAGCAAGGGCGCGCGGCCTTCCAGCACCAGCACGCGCCCGCCCGCGGCTTCCACCACGGCCTGCGGCGCGGCGGTATCCCATTCCATGGTGCGGCCAAAGCGCGGATAGAGATCGGCGGTCCCTTCCGCGAGCCGGCAGAATTTCTCCGCCGAGCCGATATTCACCACGCGCGCGACATGGCGCCCTTCCAGGAAACGGCCCATGCGCGGGTCATCGGCGTAGTGATGGCTGCCCATCACCGTAACGCCTTCGGCGGGCGGCGTGCGGGCGCGGATGGCACGCGTGCCGGCGGCATCGCGCTTCCAGGCGCCAAGGCCAACACGGCCCCAAAAGATTTCACCGGAAGCCGGCAGCGCCACCGCACCCAAAACCGCGCGCCCGGCTTCCACCAGCCCGATATTGACCGCGAAATTATCTCGCCCGGCGGCAAATTCCCGCGTGCCATCCAAGGGGTCCACCAGCCAGAAACGCTCGGCATGGCGGGGCGCCGTGCCGGCGGCGACTTCTTCTTCGGCGATCACGGGAATGTCGGGGGTCGCGGCGCGGAGCCCTTCTACGATCAGCGCTTCGGCGATCCGGTCAGCCTCGGTCACCGGGGAGTGGTCGGATTTCCGTTCCACCGCGAAGCCGGCAGCCTTGATTGCCATGATGGCGGAAGCCGCCCGGGCCACGAGATCGCCGGCCAGGGCCAGCAGCGCATCATCTTTCATGCCCTTGCTTTGGCCTTGGCGGCGCTGGGCCGCAAGCCCTGTTTTGGTCGCGCTGCCTCGTGTTATGGTGCGGCGACATTTTCTCGCCCCCAAGGAGCCTCGCCATGCCCGATATCACCTTCGTCAAGCCCAGCCTGCCGCGCGGCGGCGCTTTGGTTCTGCTGTTGGCTGAAGGCGCGGCGCTTGCGGGCCTTGCCAAGGCTGCCGAGGAAGCAACGGGCGGCGCGGTTTCGCGCGGCTTGGAAGCGGCGAAATTCAAGGGCGCCAAGGGCCAATCCTGCACCTTGTGGGCGCCAGGCGCGGGCTTGGCGAAGATTGTCGCCATTGGGCTTGGCAAGGCCGATGCGCTGGATGCGCAGGGGGCCGAGAATGCCGGCGGCGCTGCGTTGGTTGCCGTGCAGCAGGAACGCGATGCGGTGATTGCCGCGGATGGGCTGACGCCGGCGCTTGCCGCCAGTGTTGCCATGGGTGCGCGGCTGCGCAGCTATCGCTTCGATCGCTATCGCACCACGGAAAAGGAAGAAGACAAGCCGAAGCTGGAACGTGTTGCCCTTGCCAGCGCGGAAGCAACAAAAGCCAAGGCCGCTTTTGCCCCGATGCAGGCCATCGCGGATGGCGTTTTCCTGACGCGCGATCTGGTATCCGAACCGCCCAATGTGCTGACGCCCTCTGAAATGGCGGAACGCTGCAAGGCACTCGAAAAACTTGGCGTTGAAGTGGAAATCATGGGTCCGCGTGAGATGAAGCGCCTTGGCTTCGGCGCGCTTTTGGGTGTGGCGCAGGGCAGCGCGCAGGAACCGCGCATGGTGACGATGAAATGGATGGGGGCACCCAAGGGCAAGAAGCAAAAGCCCTTGGCTTTCATCGGCAAGGGTGTGACCTTTGATACCGGCGGCATTTCCATCAAGCCGGCAGGCGGCATGGAAGACATGAAATGGGATATGGCCGGCGCGGGCACGGTGATTGGCCTGATGGCCGCACTCGCGGGGCGCAAGGCCAAGGCGGATGTGATTGGCATGGTGGGGCTGGTTGAAAACATGCCCTCCGCCACTGCGCAGCGCCCCGGGGATGTGGTGAAATCCTATTCGGGGCAGACCGTAGAGGTGATCAATACCGATGCGGAAGGACGTTTGGTGCTGGCCGATGTCATGTGGTATTGCCAGGAAAAATACGATCCACGCTTCATGGTGGATCTGGCGACACTCACGGGTGCCATCATCATCGCGCTTGGCCATGAACGCGCCGGGCTGTTCAGCAATGATGATACGCTGGCTACCCATGTGAAGGAAGCAGGCAGCGCAGTGGGTGAGAAAGCCTGGCGCATGCCGCTGGGTGATGCTTACGACAAGCAGATCAAATCCGACATTGCCGATATGAAGAATGTCGGCGGCCGGCCGGGCGGTTCCATCACCGCGGCGCAATTCATCCAGCGCTTTGTCAATGGCAAGCCCTGGGCGCATTTGGATATCGCAGGCACGGCCTGGTCTTCCAAGGATGCGCCAACCGTGCCGAAGGGGGCGACCGCTTATGGTGTGCGCATGCTGGATCGCATGGTGGCGGATCATTACGAAGGCTGAAGCCGCGAAGCTTGCGCGCTGATGGTGAAATTGCTCCTGCAACGAAGCGCTGAAGCGCTGCGCCGCCACAAGGCGCGCGGCGCCGAAAGCGCGCTGATCCTGCCGATGATGGAAGGCAAGGCGCCTGATCATCCCGCGCTGGCCGCAGCGGCGAAAGCCGCGCGCTTTACCGGCAAGGCGGGTGAGGCGTTGACCCTGCCCGGTGCCCATGGCTTCACCATCCTGGCCGGGATTGGCGCCGGTGCGGCGATCAGTGATTGGGAGGTTGGCGGTGGTGCCGGCATGGCCGCCGCTGCGGGTCGCGCCCATGCGGTATTGCTGGCGGATAGCGCAACGCCCGAACAGGCGGCGGGTTTCGCAGCCGGGGCGCTGCTGAATGCCTGGCGCTTCAACGCACTGCGCGATGCCAGCAAGGATAAGGATGCGCCGCCCGCGCGGGTGACGCTTGGCGTAGCCTCTCCTGCCAAGGTGGAAGCCGCTTGGGCGCGCGCGGAAGCCATGCTGCGCGGGGTGCGTTTCGCGCGCGATCTGGTGGCGGAACCGGGCAATCGGCTGAATCCGGCAAGCTTTGCGGAAAGGCTTTCTGCGCTGAAAGAATACGGCCTGAAGGTTGAAGTGCTGGAAGGCAAGCGCCTGACCGCGCTTGGCATGGGCGCGCTTTCCGCCGTTGGCGGCGGCGCAGAACATGGACCACGCCTTGTCGTGCTGCGTTGGCCGGGCAAGCTGAAGGCCGCGCCGCTTGCCTTTGTCGGCAAGGGGATTTGCTTTGACACCGGCGGCATTTCCATCAAGCCCGCCGCCGGCATGGAGGATATGCGCGCCGATATGGCAGGCGCGGCGGCAGCGGCAGGCGCGATGCTGACACTCGCGTTCAGGAAATCGCCCGCCCCGGCGGTCGCCGTTTTGGCACTGGCGGAAAACGCCATTGGCGCTGCTTCCTATCGGCCCGGTGATATTCTTCGCACCTATAGCGGCAAGACGATCGAGGTATTGGATACGGATGCGGAAGGAAGGCTGATCCTTGCTGATGCGCTTTCCTATACCGCCCAGCGTTTCCGCCCTCGTGCCATGATTGATCTGGCGACACTGACAGGCAGCATCATCACCGCACTTGGTCATCAACGCGCCGGCATCTTCGGCAATGATGAAGTGCTCACCGCCGCGCTGATGGCGGCGGGCGAGGACGTTACCGAACGGCTTTGGCCCATGCCGATTGATGATGAGCACCGGGAGGTTCTGAAAAGCGACATCGCCGATCTGCGCCAATGCGCGCCAGCGGGCAGCGGCGCCTGGGGCGGGCGTTTCCTGTCAGATGCCTGCCACGCGGCGGCCTTCCTGCGAGAATTCGCGGGCAGCGGCGCCTGGGCGCATCTGGATATCGCGGGGGTTGAGACGCGCGAAGCCGCAGCACCGCTCGGGCCGAAAGGGCCAAGCGGTTTTGGCGTGCGCCTGCTTGATCGCCTGGTTGCCATGCGCTTTGAACGCGACGCATGACCGAGATCGGCTTTTATCATCTGACGCGCAGCAAATTGCAGGAAGCACTGCCCAAGCTTTTGGGCCGCGTGCTGGATGCGGGCGGGCGCGGCCTTATCCTTTGTGCCGATGCGGAACGCGCGCGCGCCCTGGATGCGGCGCTTTGGCTGCCCGCCGATCCGCCTTGGCTGCCGCATGGTCTGGCGGGCGGCGAGCATGACGCAGCACAGCCCCTATTGATTGCCGATCAGGATATTCCACCGCCCAATGGCGCGCGTTTTCTGGTGCTGGTGGATGGCGCGGCCAGTGCGCGGTTACAGAATTATGACCGTGTGCTCGACCTTTTCGATGGCGGCGATGAAGCAGCAGTCGCCGCAGCACGGGCGCGCTGGGTGGCCGCCAAGGAAGCGGGCCATAGCCTCACCTATTGGCAGCAAACCACGCGCGGTTGGGAGAAAAAGGCGATCCACCCGCCGGCATCTTGACCCTTCCCGCTGCCGCCCCCTACACGCCAATCAAATTTACAGGAACGCCTTTCATGACTGATACCGCCCAGGACCAGATGGAAATCCTGGCAGGGGCCCTGCCCTTCCTGAAGCGCTACGATGATCAGATCATCGTCGTGAAATATGGCGGCCACGCCATGGGGGAAGAAGAAACCGCACTCCGCTTTGGCCGCGACATCGCGCTTTTGGAACAGGTGGGCGTCAACCCCGTGGTGGTGCATGGCGGCGGGCCACAAATCAACGCCATGCTGAAGCGGTTGGATGTGAAATCCACCTTCGTGCAGGGCTTGCGCGTGACCGATGCCGCCATGCTGGATGTGGTGGAAATGGTCCTCGCCGGGCCGGTGAATAAACAGGTGGCGGAAGCGATCACCCGCGCTGGCGTCATGGCGGTTGGGATTTCCGGCAAGGATGGCGGGCTGGTGCGGGCACGGAAGCTCACGCGCACCTATCGCGACCCGGACAGCAATATCGAAAAAGTGCTCGATCTTGGCTTTGTGGGTGAGCCGGAATCGATCAACCCGCGTGTGCTGGAATTGATGATTGGCGCGGATATCGTCCCTGTGGTGGCGCCCGTTGGTGTTGGCGCCGATGGCCAGACCTACAACATCAATGCCGATACCGTGGCGGGTGCGATTGCTGGCGCGCTTTCCGCCGAACGGCTTTTGATGCTGACCGATGTGCGCGGCGTGCTGGGGCCGGATGGCAATTTCATCCCGGAAATGACGGTGGCCGAAGTGAAGAAGGGCATTGCCGATGGCTGGATTTCCGGCGGCATGATCCCGAAGGTGGAAACCTGCATCTATGCGGTGGAGCAGGGCGTGAAGGGTGCCGTGATTTTGGATGGCCGCGTGCCGCATGCGGTGCTGCGGGAATTGTTCACCGATGGTGGTGCAGGCACGCTGATCCGGCCCTGAGGATCAGAAACGCGAACCGCCCCTATCGGTCCGCCAGACCATGGCCTTCGCCGGAAAGCCCTTGCTGACGGGGTCAATCTGGCGACTACCCACACCACCGGGCAGTATGGGCTGCGGCAAGCCCAGCCGATCCGCAACACATTGACGAATGCGAAACAGCAGTGCGGGGTCCACATCCTGGCGCTGCATCAATGGCCGCAGCAGCGTATCGGCCAATACGCCAGCAAGCCGAATGGCCGTATCGGGCGTCAGCGAGGGCCGCGCCATCAGGCTTGGGAACCATTCCGGATTGAAGCGCGCCCGGTTCACTACATCTTCCATGCTTGCGGGGCGAATTTTGGCACTGGGATTTTCCAGCATCAGGCCGATGGCGGCGCGATCGCCCTGGGCAATCAGCGCGTCGGTTATCGCCTCCCCTATCCCCGCGCGGCGCGCGACCGCTTTCAGGGTGCCGTCGGCGGGGGGGGATGCAACCAGCGTCAGCAAATCCTCCTCGGTCAGCACAGGCGATAAGCGGATGACCGGCTCTGCCACGCGAATCTCCGTGTCCATGGCCATGCGCAAGACTGCATCATGCGGCACGGCAGAAAGGGTCTTCGCCGCATCTGCGATGATGAATCTGATTTGGGCAATACTGTCTTCCACAAGCCGCAACAGGATGGGTTG
>JBIIIE010000419.1:0-2570 GCA_044235135.1 Roseomonas sp.
GTATTCGGCCCCATGCGCGCCGTGCCGATCAAATGATAGGTGGTCGAACCATTACGCCGCGCGAAATCCAGCAATTCATCGTCGGATTCCAGATGCGGGCCGGGCAGGGTTTCATCTGACAGAAAGGGCTTCAATTCCGGCGTATTCAGCAAGCGCCGGATCAGGCGAATGCCCCCCAGATGCACGCGCCGATCCATCGGATCAGACAAATAATTTGGCTGGATTTCGGGATCATCGAACACATCAGCGGTTTTCGCGCGCACCCAGCCGACGCTTTCCGGCCGATGCTGCCAGGCGCCGGCCGTCACCCCCGGATAATCATCCAGCACATAAACCTTGCCTTCCGCATAGGAACCTGGCGTGAAGACGCATTGCAAATCGGGCTGGTCGAGCCCTTCAAAGGATTTCCAAAAAACATAGACATGCGATGGCACGGTGGCGAGGATGGAAGGCCGACCCATGGCCCAACGCGCCACTTGCCCCGCAAGCTTCACGCCACGCGCCAATTCATTCAGCGTGGTGACACCGGGCTTGGCGCGCATGACAACGCGGGTTGCGTAATGGTCGCGGAAATTCTCGCCCACGCCGCGCAAATCATGCAGCACGGGCACGCCAAGCTTTTGCAAAAGCCAACCTGGACCAATGCCGGAAACCTGCAATAGCCGCGCGGTATTGGCCGTGCCGGCGGAGATGATCACCTCCCGCCGCGCGCGCACTTCACGCGGCACGCCGCCGCGCTGGTTCAAATAGCGCACGCCAACCGCGCGCTTGCCTTCCAGAATAATGCCGCAGGCGCGCGCATTGGTGCGCACATCAAGTGTCTTGCGCGCCATGGCGGGATGCAGAAAACCGCGCGCGGCTGAGACGCGTCGGCCACGATGAATGGCGCGTTGGAAATAGCCAACGCCGGCCTGATTGCCGTTATTGTAATCAGGATTACGCGGAATGCCGGCGGCAACACAGCCCGATATGAAGGCTTCTGATACCGGGTTGAACCAATCCATATCCGTCACAGGAACGCCGCCATCGCGGCCGCGGCGTTCCTCACCAAAGCCAAGGCGCTTTTCGCTCCGCTTGTAATAGGGCAGGCAATCCGCATAGCCCCAGCCGCGATTGCCGCGCTGCGCCCAGCTATCCTGATCGCCTGGCTGGCCACGATTATAGATCATGCCATTGATGGAAGAACCGCCGCCCAGCGTGCGCCCCTGCACGGTTTTCACGCGGCGCCCGGCGGTATTCTCCGTGGGTTCAGTGCTGAATTGCCAGGTGATGTCAGGGTTCACCAAAGCCTTGATGAAACCAGCCGGGATGTGAATGAAGGGGTTGGTATCGGGTGGTCCGGCTTCCAGAACGCAAACCGTGGTTTCCGGGTCTTCCGTGAGCCGCGCCGCAAGGATCGAGCCCGCCGCCCCGGCGCCCACAATGACATAATCGAAGGTATCGGCTTCCGTTGCGGCCATGGTTGCTTCCCCATCCTTTTCGGATCGAATCCTAGCAAGCTTTGGCCGCCGCGCCAGCCCAAGACAGGCCGGGCTTTTTGGCCCATGATGGTCGGGAAGCTTTGGGGAGAAGCGCCGCATGACCAAGCCAGCAGATTTCATCGCCCCGCCGCGCCGTGCCGGTTGGATTGAAAGGCAGGATGCGCGCATCCGCTATGAAATCACCGGCGAAGGCCCGGCCATTGTCTTTGCCCATGGGCTTGGCGGGAATCTGATGTCCTGGTGGCAGCAAGTGGCGCATTTTGCGCCGCGCTATACCTGCGTTGCCTTTTCCCATCGCGGTTTTTTCCCATCCACCGCGCCGGCGGAAGGGCCGGACCCCGCCGCCTATGCTGCCGATCTCGCGGCTTTGGTGGATGAGCTTGGCCTTGGTGATATCCGCATCATTTGCCAATCCATGGGCGGCTGGACCGGGGTTGAATATGCGCTGCTGCGCCCGGGCCGCGTGAAGGCGCTGGTGCTGGGGGCGACGACCGGATCGCTCGATCCACGCCAGATGCGCGAACCGGAACGATCGAGGCTAAAGACATGGCAGGAAGAAAGTGCTGCAGCGCGTGCGGCGGGGCTTAAGCGCAACATCAACCCGGCGGCGGGTGCGCGCATGGCGGCGGAACAGCCGGCGCTTTATCACCTCTATAACCATGTCTATGGCCTGACGGGCGGTTTTGATCGAGAGGCGGTGCGCGCGCGCTTGCAAGCAGGGCGCAACCGCGCGCCGGAATCCTTTGCTGCTGCGCAATGCCCCTTGCTCTTCATTCCAAGCGAGGAAGACATTGTGCTGCCACCCTTCGCCGCACGCGCCATGGCCAGCGCCATTCCCAGCGCGCGTTACGCCCTGCTGCACAAGGCCGGCCATTCCGGGCATTTCGAACGTGCGGCGGCTTTCAACGCTTTGGTGGATGCTTTCTTTGAGGAGATCGGCGCATGAACGCCATGACGCTTTCCATTTGCGTGGATGATTACCCGCATACCTTGGCGCTGCATCGTGGCGAGACGAAAAGCGAGGCGTTGAACCTTGCCATGCATGTGGTAAAGCCCATCAGCAAGGCCTTCGCGCCCATGGTGCGCGAA
>JBIIIE010000420.1:0-2564 GCA_044235135.1 Roseomonas sp.
GTTGCGGTTTCATTATGCACGGCGCAAATCGCCTTGATGCGATGGTCCTTATCCGCAGCCAGGGTTGCGCGCAGCGCGGCGAAATCAACGCCCCGGCGCCAATCCGCACTGATCACTTCGGCCTTCAAGGACAAATCCTCGGCCATTTGCGCCCAGCTTTGCGAAAAATGGCCGGTTTCAATGATAGCCACCGTATCGCCGGGCGAAAACAGATTGACCAGGCTTGCTTCCCAAGCCGCGTGGCCAGAACCTGTGTACATGAAGACTTCCTGTTCGGTCTTCAAAATGCGCTTCAGCCCTGCGACGCATTTTTCATAGACCGGCATGAAGGCTGGATCATTGAAATCAACCGTGACATGCGCCACCGCAAGCAGCACGGAATCCGGAATATTGGTGGGGCCGGGATTGGCAAAGAATTGCCGCCCACGCGGCAAACGAGGCTTAGTGGCCATGAAATAGCGTTTCCTTCTTTCGATCATTTTGTTGCGGCGCAGGCATCATTTCGCCAATTCCCGCGCCATGGATTCAAGCCCCGCCAGCGTCAGCGGATGCATGCGGTTATCCATCAGCCCCTGCATCATGCCGATGGAATGGGTATAGCGCCAATGCTGCTGGTCCACAGGATTGAGCCAGGCAGCGCGGCGGAAATGCCGCGTCAGACGGCCCATCCAGACCACGCCTGATTCCTCATTCCAATGCTCAACCGAACCGCCGGGCTGAGAGATTTCATAAGGCCCCATGGTGGCATCACCCACCAGCACCAGACGCCAATCCGGACCATAAGTGCGCAGCACTTCCTGCGTGGTTTTCTCGGTTTCCTTGCGGCGGCGATTTTCGCGCCAAAGCCGTTCATAGGGGCAGTTATGGAAGTAATAGAATTCCAGATGCTTGAATTCGCCACGCGCCGCGGAAAACAATTCCTGACAGATGCGGATATGGTCATCCATGGAACCGCCAATATCCATCAGCAGCAGCACCTTCACCGCATTGCGCCGTTCCGGCACCATATGCAGATCGAGCGACCCACCATTGCGCGCGGTGGCACCAATCGTGCCCGGCATATCCAATTCTGTCGCCGCACCCGTGCGCGCAAAGCGGCGCAGGCGCCGCAAGGCCACTTTCATGTTGCGAGATGAAAGCGCCTCATCCTCATCCAAATCCTTATAGACGCGCTTATCCCACACCTTGGCGGCGCGGCGATTGCGGCTTTCTTCCTGGCCGATCCGCACCCCTTCCGGGTTGTAGCCATAGGCACCGAAGGGTGATGTGCCGGCAGTGCCGATCCATTTCGAACCGCCCTGATGCCGGCCCTTTTGTTCTGCCAAACGCTGGCGCAGCGTTTCCATCAGCTTTTCAAAACCGCCAAGCGCCTCGATCTGCGCGCGTTCTTCCTCGGTCAGGAATTTCTCGGCCATTTTGCGCAGCCATTCTGCGGGGATTTCTACCACCGGCTCCCCAGGCGGCGCTTCCAGCCCCTTGAAGATTTCGCCGAAAACCCGGTCGAACCGGTCCAGATGCCGTTCATCCTTCACCAGCGCCGCGCGCGCCAGATGGTAGAAATCCTCCACATCAAACCCCGCCACGCCCGCCTTCAAGGCACGCAGCAGCGCCAAATATTCCGTAATAGAAGCCGGCACACCAGCGGCGCGCAGCGCGATGATGAAGGGTGCAAACATTAGCCTTGCCTATCGCTGCAACCGCCGCATCAAACCTTCCGCCGCGTCAGGAAGGCGAGCCGTTCAAACAAATGCACATCCTGTTCATTCTTCAGCAGAGCGCCATACAGCGGCGGGATGGCGGTTTTATTGTCCTGGCTGCGCAGCGCTTCGGGCGGCATGTCTTCAATCGTCAGCAACTTCAGCCAATCCAGCAATTCCGATGTCGCCGGCTTCTTCTTCAATTCATTCGCGCCGCGCACATCGAAGAACACCGTCAGTGCTTCCCGCAGCAAATCCTGGCGGATATTGGGGAAATGCGTCTGCACGATTTTTTCCATCGTCTCCCGATCCGGGAAGCGGATGTAATGGAAGAAGCACCGGCGCAGAAAGGCGTCCGGCAATTCCTTTTCATTGTTGGAGGTAATAATCACCACGGGCCGATGCCGCGCCTTCACATTGCGACGCAGTTCATAGACATAGAATTCCATCCGATCGAGCTCCAACAGCAGATCGTTCGGAAATTCAATATCGGCCTTGTCAATTTCATCAATCAGCAAAACCACGGGATGGTCAGCTTCAAAAGCTTCCCACAGCTTGCCGCGCACAATGTAATTGGCAATGTCATGCACGCGCGGGTCGCCAAGCTGGCCATCACGCAGGCGGCTGACAGCGTCATATTCATACAAGCCTTGTTGCGCCTTGGTGGTGGATTTGATGTGCCATTCAATCAGCGGATAACCCAAGGCCTTGGCAATTTCCTGCGCCAGCACAGTCTTGCCCGTGCCGGGTTCGCCCTTGATCAGCAGCGGGCGTTCCAGGGCGACCGCGGCATTCACCGCGACCTCCAGCTCCCGCGTTGCGACGTATCTTTCTGTGCCTTTGAACTGCGCCACGCTCTGCTCCGTC
>JBIIIE010000092.1:0-9252 GCA_044235135.1 Roseomonas sp.
TTGATGGTATGCACCTGCCGAAAAATCTCGGCCAGCGTCGGCGCATCATCCGGGGCGCGTTCAAGGCGCAGCAGCGCCTCATCTACTGCGCTCAGGCCTTCATGGGTTTCAGTGAGAAAATCAGCAAGAAGATCGTCCATAACCATCCCCAGGGACTGTGGTATGGAATGATTATGGGCGAGCGCTTGCGAATAAAGCGTAAAGCCCAGAGCCGATTCAGGCTGGCATTGTCATCATCAAGGCGGCGGCGGCCTGCCCTGGCGGCAAGGCAAGGCTCAGGGACACGCCGGCGGCGCCCGCGCTGATGCACAGCCACATGGCCAGGGCATCGCGGCTGGAAATCTCGGCCGGTAGCGCCGCGCCCGCGGCATGGCGAACCACAACGGGGCTCCAGGCGGCAGCGGCACCAATCGGCAGAATCATGATCTCGCGGTGCAAATCGCCTGAAAGCCGCACCACACCACCACGCGGCAAGGCCTCACCGGCCACCAATAGCCCGCTCAACAACAAGGGAACCATGGTTTCAGACAAAGCGCTTTCTTCCGGTAAGTCACCGATTTCAAGATGCGCCCGCCCGCCGGCAATCTGGCCCTTCAACAAGGCAAGGACGGCGCCCAAGGTACGCGCTTCCCCGCTGCCCAGCACGGAACGCCAAAGCAGCAGGCGCCGGCGCAGCATATCTGCCGCCTCCCCCGCCAAATCCGCCGCTTCCGCCCCGGCATCATTCAGCATCTCCAGCGCATTGCCGATGGTGCCGGCAAGGCCGCCCAGATCATGGCAGAGCCTCAGCCCAATCAGCCGGGTCAGGCGGAGATGCAAATCAGCGCCTTCGGCGCTATCAGGTTCAGGGTTCACTTGCGACATGGGCTTGGACAGTATCCTCTTATCCCTAGCGAGTGATTAACAGCGTCAACCGATGGTGATGGCCTTGATAGAACCTGGCATGCGTGTGCGCCACCCGACCGAGGCAGATTGGGGCCTGGGCCAGGTCCAATCCGTGGCGGGGGACCGCATCACGGTCAATTTCGAACATGCCGGCAAGGTCTTGATCAATGCCCGGCTGATTGACCTGATTATTGAGGCCTCGCCCGCCAGATGACCGATCTTATCAATGCTGCCTTGCCGGTGCTGACCGATTGGCGGCTGCTGGCCGCCGCGCTTGCCACCGCCATTGCCGGGCTGATGCGCGGCTATGCCGGCTTTGGCACAGCAGTGATCCTGGCGCCGATCTATTCCGTGCTCTGGGGCCCCAAGGCCGGCGTGCCGGTAATGCTGCTGATGGAACTGATCGTCTCAATCCAGTTGCTGCCGAGCGCCTTCAAGGATGCTGATCGGCGCGTGATCCTGCCGATTGGCGGCACGGCGGCGCTGATGACGCCGCTTGGCGCCTATATCCTGATCACGGCGGATGGAGAGCTGCTGCGCCGGGCCATCGGCGCCTTTGTGCTGGTTTTTGGCGGGCTGCTGATGTCCGGCTGGCGCTACAACGGGTCCCGGCCCTTGCCGCTGAATATGGCGGTGGGGGCGGTCTCAGGCCTGCTGAAGGGTTCCACCGGCATGTCCGGGCCGCCGGTGATCCTTTACCTGCTGGCAGGGAAGGAAGCG
The DNA here is from genome assembly GCA_044235135.1 of Roseomonas sp. Classification (GTDB taxonomy): domain Bacteria; phylum Pseudomonadota; class Alphaproteobacteria; order Acetobacterales; family Acetobacteraceae; genus Neoroseomonas. Next base: position 1,606 of record JBIIIE010000092.1, read on the forward strand.
GCCAAGACGCATCGGGCCAATCTGATCCTGTTCTTTTCGGTGATTTCGGTGATTTCCGTCTTCCCGCCCCTGTTTTTAGGGCTGATTGACCTATCCGTGCTGGTCCGGACTGCGGTGCTGCTGCCCGTTATGGTGCTTTGTGTGCCGATCGGGGCGCGGCTTTTTCATGTGGTGCCGCAAAGCTGGTATCGGCCCTTTGCCCTGATTGTGCTGATCGGCGCAGGGTCCATCGCGCTGCTGATTTGAACAAAGGGTCTTGCACCGGACCCCACTTCGCCCCCAAATCGCCCCTTATGAACGCTCATTCTCCGCAGCCCGCGCCCCTGGTGGATCCCTTCGGGCGCCATGTGTCCTATTTGCGCGTTTCCGTGACGGATCGCTGCGATCTGCGCTGCGTCTATTGCATGGCGGAAGACATGACCTTCCTGCCCAAGGCGGAGATTCTGACGCTGGAGGAATTGGAACGCCTTTCCGCCGCCTTCATCTCGGCCGGGGTAAATAAGATCAGGCTGACGGGCGGCGAGCCCCTGGTGCGCAAGAATGTGATGTCGCTGATCCGGGGCCTGGGCCAGCGCATCGGCCCCGGCGGTTTGCGAGAATTGACGCTCACCACCAATGGCACGCAATTGACGCGCTACGCTGATGAGCTTTTCGCCGCAGGTGTCAGGCGCATCAATGTCTCGCTCGATACGCTGGATGCGGATGCCTTCGCCGCCGTCACGCGCTGGGGCAAGATCGAGCAGACCCTGGATGGCATTTTCGCCGCCAAGGCCGCCGGCCTTGCCATCAAGATCAATGCTGTCGCGCTGAAGGGCGTGAATGAGCATGAATATGACCGCATGATTGCCTGGTGCGGCGAACACGGCTTTGATCTTTGCCTGATTGAGACCATGCCGATGGGCGATATCACCGGGGATCGGACGGATCAGTATCTGCCCTTGTCGCTGGTGCGTTCCCGCCTCAAGCAAAATTGGACCTTGGAAGATACGGATTACTCAACGGGCGGCCCGGCGCGTTATATGCGCGTGAAGGAAACCGGCCAGCGCATCGGCTTCATCACGCCCATGACGCATAATTTCTGCGAAAGCTGCAACCGCGTGCGGCTGACCTGCACGGGCACGCTTTACATGTGCTTGGGTCAGGATGATGCGGCGGAATTCCGCGCCTTGTTGCGTGACCCCGGCGTGGATGATGCGGCGCTTTTGCAGGCGATTCATGATGCCATTGCCCGCAAGCCCAAGGGCCATGATTTCGTGATTGACCGGCGCCGCAACCGCCCCGCCGTGGCGCGCCACATGAGTGTCACCGGTGGTTGAGGCGCTGCAAGCGCTGATTGCCGCCCTCACCTTTCCGGGCCTGCCAGGTTGGACCGGTTTGATCCTGGCGCTGCTGCTTGGCCTTTTGGTGCTGGCCTTCCTTGGCATGCCCTTCGCCGTTTATGGCGTGAAATCGCGTCTGGAAGCGCTGGAAGTGCAAATGGCGGAACTGCGCGCTGAACTCCGCCGCGCCGGGCCTGCCGCCGCCCCGCGCGCCCCGGTGGAGCAGGATTGGGAAGAACCCGCGGGCTTCACCCGGCGGGAAGTTGAAGCCGGCCCGCGCCTCAGCGCGCCCGTGCCGCCGCCGCCTGCCTATAGCGCGCCGCCCCTGCGGGAACGCCGTGCCGAACCGAAGCTGGATTGGCGCGCGCCGCGCGGCTGATCACGCGCCCCCTTGCGGACCGGCGCCCTCCCCGGCTTGATGGGGGCCTCACATGGCAGGAGCAGGCGGATGCGCGTCAGCGTGATCCAGATGAACCAGGGCAGCGACAAGGCGGCGAATCTTGCGCAGGCTGAGACGCTGATCGAAGCAGCGGTGGCGTCTGACCGACCCGGCCTGGTCAGCCTGCCGGAAACCTGGACCAATCTTGGCGGCGGGCGCGATGCCCGCATGGCAGCCGCCGAAGTGCTGCCCGCACCGGGGGGCGAAGGCGGCCCGGCTTATGAGCTGCTGCGCGGCCTCGCGCGCCGGCACGGCATAACCGTGCATGGCGGTTCCATCATCGAAAATGGTGGCGAGAAGCTGTTCAATACCACGCTGGTTTTCGGCCCTGATGGGGCGGAGATCGCGCGCTATCGCAAGATCCACCTGTTCGACATCACCGCGCCCGATGGCACGGGCTATCGCGAAAGCGCGCTTTATGGCGGCGGGCGCGATCTGGCGCTGTTTGACGCGGGCGGCATCCGCTTTGCCTGCACCATTTGCTACGATATCCGCTTTCCGGAATTGTATTTGGCGCTGCGCCAAATGGGCGCCGAGGCCATTCTGGTGCCCTCCAATTTCACGCTGCAAACCGGCAAGGATCATTGGGAGGCTTTGCTGCGGGCGCGCGCCATTGATACGCAATGCTGGATCATCGCCGCCGCTTCCTTCGGCCAATATGAAGAACGCGGCGCGCAACGCAGCGTCTATGGCCATTCATTGATCGCCGATCCCTGGGGCCATGTTGTTGCCAAGGCGAGCGACGGCAAAGGCCATGCGACCGCGCGGATAGACCAGGCACTCACCGCGCGTGTGCGGCGTGACATGCCGCTTTTGGAACATCGTGCTGCTGCTCAGGGCTGGCAGCGCGCATGAACGCCTTCGCGCCCCGCCGTGTTGCCATCCTGGCCGGGCAAAGTGCCGAGGCACAAAAGGCCCGCGCCGCGCTTCTGGCGCGTTATGGCAGTGCCAGCGAAGACGAAGCCGATATGGTGGTGGCGCTTGGCGGTGATGGCTTCATGCTTGAGACGCTGCACCGCTTCCTGCGTCGTGGCTTGCCTGTCTATGGCATGAACAGGGGCAGTGTCGGCTTTCTGATGAATGATTATCGGGAAGATGATCTGCCCGCGCGCTTGGCTGCCGCACAAACCGCGATTGTGCATCCTTTGCGCATGGTGGCGCTGCGTGACAATGCGCCAGCAGTGGAGGCTCTTGCGATCAATGAAGTCTCCCTGCTGCGTGAAAGCCGCCAGGCCGCCAAGATACGCATTCTGGTGGATGGCAAGGCGCGGCTGCCGGAATTGATTTGCGATGGCATTCTGGTGAGCACGCCCGCCGGCAGCACCGCCTATAATCTTTCCGCCCATGGGCCCATTGTGCCGCTGAGTGCAAATCTGCTGCCGCTGACGCCGATTTCCGCCTTTCGCCCGCGGCGCTGGCGCGGCGCGCTGCTGCCTTCAGATGCGACGGTTGTGTTCGATATTCTGGAACCGGAAAAGCGCCCCGTCGCGGCCGTGGCGGATTACACGGAAGTGCGCGATGTGACGCGGGTTGAAGTGCGCGAAGCGCGCGATGTGTCGCTCACCCTGATGTTCGACCCCGATCACGGGCTTTCCGAGCGCATCATCGCCGAGCAATTCACCGTGTGAGCGACGCGCCACGCATCCCGTCGCGCCTATTGTTTTGGGGCACGGCGATAACGCAGCTTGTCGGCTGGGGCTGCCTTTTCACCCCCTTCCAATTGATGGTCGCACCGATGGAGGCCGAGCTTGGCTGGTCGCGCGTGCTGATCTCGGGCGCCTTCACCTGCGGCTTGCTGGTCTCGGGCCTGGTCGCCGTGCCGGCGGGGCGCTGGCAGGATCGGCACGGGCCGCGCGCCATGATGACGGGTGGTGCTTTGCTGGGCGCGGCTTTGCTGGTGTGTTGGAGTTTTGTGTCTCACCCCATCGCCTTTGTCGTGATTTGGATTTTGCTGGGTATTGCCCAAGCCACCTGTCTTTGGGGGCCGGCCATGGCCGTGGTGGTGGCGGAAGCGCGTGATGTGACGCGCGCCATTACGGCGATCACGCTGATCACAGGATTTACCGGCACCATCTTTATTCCCTTGGTGGAAGCGTTGATTGGGTTTTTCGGTTGGCGCGATGCGCTGCTGGTGCTGGCGGCGATCCAAACGGGTTCTGCAATGCTTACGGGCTATATGCTGCGCCATGCCGGACCGCCGAAGCGCCTGGCGGAAGGTGCTGCACCTGTTTCGTTGTTGCGCCGACTGCGCGACCCGGTGTTTCTGGGCCTCGCTTTCTGCTTTGCCGCGCATGCCTTTATCGGCACGGGGCTTGGCGCGCATCTGGTGCTGCTGCTGCGCGAACGCGGCTGGCCGGAAGCAACCGTCTTGTTCCTGGCCGCTGCGCATGGGCCGGGCCAGGTCGCGGCGCGGCTGGTGCTGTTCACGCTGGGCCGAGGCGTTCCCATGCGGCATGTGGGGCGTTTTGCGGTGCTGCTGCTGCCGATTGGCATGGCGCTTTTCGCCCTTGCGCCGAATAGCCTTGCGCTGACCATTGCCTTCATCATCGCCTGGGCGGTGGCGGATGGCTTGCTGACCATTCTGCGCGCGGCGGGTGTGGCGGAAATCATGGGCCGCGATGGTTTTGGCGCGACATCCGGCGCGCTTTCCGCCTTTGCCGTGCTGCCCCGCACCGCCGCACCCTTGGCGCTGGCGCTGGTTTGGGACGCGGCCGGCGGTTATGGCCCCGTGCCGTGGTTGCTGCTGGGGATCGGGCTTCTGGCGATGGCGAGTTTCTACGCGGCGTCGCGCCCGCGCAGGCCTGACGCTTCAGTTTGACGAGCGATTGCCGCCCGCACCGCCGCCAACATAACCACCGCGCGTGCCGCTGCTTTCACAAGCGGCAAGGCCAATCAGCAGCAGTGACGCAATGAAGAAGCGCAGCATCATTGATCGTTCAAATGGCAGGCGCTGCGCTGGCCCGGCGCCACTTCGCGCAGCTTCGGCACCTCTACCCGGCAGCGTTCCATCGCCAGCGGGCAACGTGGGTGGAAATGGCAGCCGGGCGGTGGGTTGATGGGTGACGGTATTTCCCCCTTCACCACGGAAAAGGCGCGCTTGCGGTTTTCAATGCGCGGCACGGAATCCAGCAAGGACCGCGTATAGGGATGGTTCGGCCGACGAAAGACGGTTTCCGTATCCGCTTCTTCCACCACGCGGCCCAGATACATGATCACCACGCGATCCGACAAATGCTCCACCACGCCAAGATCATGGCTGATGAAAAGATAGGTCAGATCGAGTTCTTTCCTGAGCCGCATGAACAGGTTCAGGATTTGCGCCTGGATGGAAACATCCAAAGCCGCCACCGCTTCATCGCACACGATGAAATCGGGCTTCACCGCCAGCGCACGCGCAATGCCGATGCGCTGGCGCTGCCCGCCCGAGAATTGATGCGGATAGCGCCGCTTGAAGCCGGGGTCCAACCCAGCGCGACGCATTTGTTCATCCACATAATCATCAAAAGCCGCGCCATCCAAAAGCCCATGCACGCGCGGCGCTTCGCCCACAATATCCTGCACCCGCATGCGCGGATTGAGTGATGCGTAAGGGTCCTGGAAGATCATTTGGGTGCGGAGCTTCATCTGCCGCGCCTCGGCACCCGTCAGCGCCTTGATGTCGCGCCCATCGCGCAAAATCGTGCCTTCTGTTGGCGGCAAAATGCCCGCCACCATGCGCCCAAGCGTGGATTTGCCGCAGCCGGATTCACCCACCAGCCCCACAACCTCGCCCTTGCGGACCGTCAGGTTCACGCGGTCCACCGCATGCACCACTTCTTCGCGCACCGGCGCACCAAGCCGCTGCGCGATGCGCCCGGCGAAATCGAGCTTCTTTTCAAAACGGCGCGTGATGTCGCGCAGTTCCAGCATCGGCGCGGCGTTCATGCGGCCTCAGAAGCTTCAAGATGGGGGTGAATGCAGCGCACCTCGCGCCCGGGCAGAATCTCCGCCATCACGGGCTCGGCAAGGCAGGCTTCGGAAGCGCGGGGGCAACGCGCGCGAAAGGCGCAGCCCTGCGGCAAATTCAACAATGAAGGCGTCATGCCGGGGATTTGCCTGAGTGCCTCCCCCCGCTTGTTGCGGCTGGGCACGGAACCGATCAGCCCATGGGTATAGGGATGCAAGGGCTTGTCCAGCACTTCGCCAACCGCGCCTTTTTCCACGATCCGCCCGGCATACATCACCGCAATATCATCCGCGAGGCCAGCGACCACCGAAAGATCATGCGTGATCCAGATCATGGAAGTGCCAGTGGTGGCGCAAAGCTTCTGCACCTCGGCCAAAATCTGCCCTTGAATGGTCACATCCAAGGCCGTTGTCGGTTCATCGGCGATGATCAATTGCGGTTCATGCAACAGCGCAATCGCAATCGCGACACGCTGGCGCATCCCGCCCGAGAATTGATGCGGATAGGATTTCAGCCTTTCATCCGGCGAAGGAATCCCGACCATGCCGAGTGTGTCGCGCGCGCGCTGCCGGGCTTCCTCGGTCGAGACCTTCTTATGCGCCAGCACGGTTTCGATCATCTGCGTATCAATGCGCAGCACCGGGTTCAGCGTCATCATGGGGTCCTGGAAGATCATGGCGATGCGGTTGCCCCGCAAATCGCGCATTTCCTCTTCCGAAAGCTTCGCCAGGTCGCGCCCCTGAAACAGGATGGACCCGCCCGCGATACGCCCGGGCGGGTCAACCAGGCCGATGATGGAAAACCCCGTGACGGATTTGCCGGAACCGGATTCGCCAACCAACCCCATCACCTTGCCGCGGCCGACGGAAAAGGAAACGCCATCCACCGCCTTCACCACGCCAGCGCGCGTGAAGAAATGCGTCTTGAGGTCGCGAACTTCTAAGGTAGGCGCCGTCATGTTCATTTTTTCAGCCGCGGGTTCAGCACATCGCGCAATTGATCGCCCACCAGGTTGATGGAGACAATGGTGATCAGCAGCGCAATGCCGGGATAGAAGGAAATCCAGTATTTGCCTGAGAGCATATACTCATACCCATTGGCGATCAGCAGGCCGAGCGATGGTTCCGTGATCGGCACGCCAAGGCCAAGGAAGGAAAGCGTTGCTTCCAAAGCAATGGCACGCGCCACCTGCATTGTGCCCACCACAATCAGGGGCGGCAGGCAATTCGGCAGCAAATGGCGGAACAATACGCGATGTGTCGGCAAAGCGAGGCATTGCGCCGCTTCAATATATTCGCGCCGGCGTTCCACCAGCGCCGTGCCACGCACCGTGCGCGCATAATAGGCCCATTCCACCAGCACCAGCGCAATCACCACATTCATGATGCCCTTGCCGAGGAAAGCAAGGATCATCAGCGCCGCCAGAATGGTCGGGAAGGAAAGCTGCAAATCCACCAGGCGCATGATCACACTATCGGTCCGCCCACCGGCATAGGCCGCCAGCAAGCCAAGGGACGCACCAATCAGGCAGGCAATCAGCGCCGAACCCGCGCCAACGGTCAGCGAAATGCGCAAGCCATAGATGATGCCGGAGAGCATATCCCGCCCCTGATCATCCGTACCGAGCCAATAGGTGAAGCCCGCACCGCCCACCGTGCCGGGTTCCATACGCCCATCCATGATATCAAGCTCGGCCAGATCATAGGGGTTTTGCGGCGTGATCCAGGGCGCGAAAATCGCGAGCAGCGCGATGATGATGAAGACCACCAGCGCACCAAGGGCGACCTTGCTTTCGGCGAATTCGGACACAAAGCGCCGGAAGGGTGTTTCCACCTTATCCGCCGGCTTCGCGGCGATGACAGCGTCGCTCATGTGCCTTTGCTCTCCAGCCGGACGCGCGGGTCAAGCATTGAATAGGTGAGGTCCACAATCAGGTTGATGGC
>JBIIIE010000093.1:0-9240 GCA_044235135.1 Roseomonas sp.
CGTCACAAACACCTTGATCGGGCCATTGCGGAGTGCCGCGAAATCAAGGCTTTCCGCCAGCACATCCGCGAGCGGATTGCCGCCCACCGATGGCACATCATAGGGCGAGACCATGCGCGCCATCAGATCCATCATCAGAAAGGCCGGCGAGTTATCGAGCGTCCAGCGACCAAGCATGATATCCACCGGGCCGCGCTGGAACGGGCTGAAGCGCGCTGCCTTGGAGACCTTGCGCCAGAAACCTTCAAGCGCCTGGCGCGCGCCATCCCGGCCTTCGCGCGCATAACCGCAGGCCATGACCGCGGCGTTCATGGCACCGGCGGAGGTGCCGGAAATACCCTCAATCTCCAACCAGGGTTCTTCCAAGAGCCGATCCAGCACCCCCCAGGTAAAGGCGCCATGCGCGCCACCACCTTGCAGGGCCAAATCCACATTGACGGTTTCGCGTTGGGTCATGACGAGTCCCCTTTCGGACGGGTAGCGGGCGATGCCCCCCGCGGGGGCCGCCCTTCCCCCACCCCTTTCAGCCCAGGCGATGCTGCACTGCAATAGGTAAGTGCTTGACCCTGACGTGCTTTGAATTCCGTCCGCATCCATGGACACGCACGACAGAATCATGGACAAAAAGAAAGATTAATGAATCATTTGCGTTTGCGGATTTTTGCTATAGTTTCCCCCACCAAGACAGGGAAGCAGACTGAAAGTCTAGGCAAATGCTCGAGGTTGGGGGCCATGATACGTCGAGGGCGATGGGCGTCGCGGCGGGCGTTTTGCCGCCTGCTGCCGCGCGCGCTGAGACATTGCCCTGCCTGCATGAAACAACCATCCATCTGCCAGCTAGCCAGCAATTCGACGCATGGCGGGACGCCAATGCCAGCTTTCTGATCCATCACAATCCGCCATCTCGCCCCGAAAGCTATGCGGCCGAGGCCACCACGTGGAGCTTCGGCAGGCTGGCCTTGACCAAGGCCGAGACACCAGGTGGCGCCTATAGCCGCACGGCGGAATGCTTGCGACGGGATGGTTTGGATCATTGGTGCTTTTCCATGGCCCTGCAAGGCAGCCGGGTGCATCGGACACGCGATCAGATCAGCATGATGCAGCCGGGGCAGATCATGCTGGATTCGCTGGCGCAGCCCTTTGAAGTGGCGCGCACCCGTTCATCCTGGGTGTATCTTTACATGCCACGGGATCTGCTGCCCGAAGCAAGTGGGCTTCGGCATGGATCCCGCATGCTGAACACGCCCGAAGGCGGGTTGCTGGGCGAGCATTTGCGGCTACTGGCCACGGAATTACCCCGCATGACTGCCACCGAGGCGGAGCGGATGGCGGAAGCGACCCAGGCGATGATCGCCCTTGCCGTGGCGCCGGGTTCGCGCGCTGAGCAAGCCACCTTGGGGTCGGTGGTAACCGCGCAGATCATGCGGCTGCGCGCGCTCATCCGCGCCAATCTGGGTTCGGCCACTTTCGGGCCGGCGAGGCTGTGCCGGCTGGCCGGCATTTCACGGTCCCAGCTTTACCGGCTGTTTGAGGTGCATGGCGGGGTGGCGCAATGTATCCAGCGTGAAAGGCTGGCTGCGGCGCACCGCGCCCTATCCAACCCCGCCGATCTCCGGAGCATTGCTGAGATCGCCGAATCGGTCGGGCTGTTTGACCCTTCAAGCTTCAGTCGCATGTTCCGCCGCAGCTATGGCATTTCCCCGCGCGAATTGCGGCTATTGATCAGCGCCGGAACCCGTGCACCAAGAGCGCAGGCTGCCAGAGCTGCAGGATGCGAAGGGTCCTTTCCGGAATTGCTCAGGTTGTTGTAGTGGGCCGCCCCGGTTTTGCCGGAGGCTCCAACTTCCAAATAGGATGGAGCCCTTATGAGCAAAACGACGAATAAATCCTTCCTACCTCAAATCGACAGTTTGGTCCCATAGGTGCTGACGCCGGACAATGTATCGCGAGCAAGCCGCCGGGGATGATTGAATAGGAGTGAGGGGCAAAACTGAGGCGCGCCCAAGGTTGCGCGCGATCCAAGCGGGCCATTGGTGTATTTCTACCCCACCAGATAGTTATAGCCGCATGAGGCAGATCAGTGCTGACGGCAGAGATTGACGCAGCCATGCCTGCCACAGCGCAAATTCAGCCCAGATGGTCTCAGACAAAGCCGATTGGGTCGCGTGGTGAATTCATGATTTCAAGTGACAGGCAACCGAATGCCCAAGTCGCAGCTCTCGCAATTCGGGCATTTCCGTGCGGCAGCGGCCCATATCGGCAATCGGGCAACGCGTATGGAAATGGCAACCAGATGGCGGGTTGAGCGGGCTTGGCACATCGCCCTGAAGCCTGATGCGTTCACGCTTGAGCATCGGGTCTGGAATGGGAACGGCGGAAAGCAGCGCTTGCGTGTAAGGATGCAGTGGCGTCGTATAAAGTTCCCGCGCCGAGGCAATTTCCACGATCCGTCCAAGATACATCACCGCAACACGATCGGAGATATGTTCCACCACCGAAAGATCATGCGCGATGAACAGGAAGGTCAGGCCGAATTTTTCCTGCAAATCCTCAAGTAGGTTCACCACCTGCGCCTGGATGGAGACATCAAGCGCCGAGACCGGTTCATCGCAAATGATCAGCTTCGGTGAAACCGCCAAGGCGCGCGCAATGCCGATGCGTTGCCTTTGCCCACCTGAGAATTCATGCGGAAAGCGCCGCATGTGATCCGCATTGAGCCCGACCGTTTCCAGCAGTTCAACCACGCGGTCTTCGCGTTCACGCGGCGTCTTGGCCAACTTATGGATGATCAGCGCCTCACCAATGATGGCAGCAACTGTCATGCGCGGATTGAGGGAGGCAAAGGGATCCTGGAAAATGATCTGCATATCCCGCCGGAGTGCGACCATCTGCTGATGATCAAGCGCGGTCACGTCGCGGCCTTCGAACCAGACCGTGCCGGCGGTGGGCTCAATCAGGCGCAGAATCAGCCGCCCCGTGGTGGATTTGCCGCAGCCGGATTCGCCAACCAAGCCAAGGGTTTCTCCCTTGCTGATATCGAAGGAAACGCCGGATACCGCATGCACCTGGTTCACCGTGCGTTGCAGGATGCCGCCCTTGACCGGAAAGCGCTTCACCAGACCCTTCACGCGGAGCAGCGGTTCTGTCATGCGATTTCCTCAGCCCTCAGGCAGGCAACCTTATGTCCGGGGGACACTGTCTCAAGGATTGGTTCAATCTCTCGGCAGGAAGGAATGGCGTGCTTGCAGCGTGCTGCAAAGCGGCAGCCGGGTGGCGGGTGCAACAGGCTTGGCACCACACCGCCAATCGCTTCCAACCGCTTATGTTCAGTGGCGGCCAGATCAAGACGCGGGATGGAACGAATCAAGCCTTGCGTGTAAGGGTGCCGTGGCGTCGCGAATAGCGCCTCCACAGATGCCTCTTCTACCACGCGCCCGGCATACATCACCACAACGCGCTGCGCGGTTTCGGCGACCACGCCCATGGCATGGGTAATCAGCAGCACCGCCATGCCAAGGCGTTGCTTCATCTCATTCATCAGATCGAGGATCTGCGCCTGGATGGTCACATCCAAAGCCGTTGTCGGTTCATCGGCAATCACAAGCTTCGGATTGCAGGAAAGCGCCATGGCGATCATGACGCGTTGGCGCATACCGCCCGAAAATTGATGCGGGTAATCATGCACGCGCTTCGCCGCATTCGGGATTTGCACCAGATTGAGCATCTCCGCGGCCCGATCCATCGCCGCCTTGCGCGACAGGCCTTCATGCTGGCGCACCGCTTCGGCAATCTGCTCACCCACCGTATAGACCGGGTTGAGTGAGGTCATGGGTTCCTGAAAAATAAAGCCGATTTCGGCGGCGCGGATGGCGCGCATGCGGGCGGGCGGCGCTTCCACCAGGTTTTCGCCGCGCCAGTTGATCTCACCGGCGACGATCTTGCCGGGGGGCATGGCAATCAGCTTCAGGATCGTCATGGCGGTCACGGTCTTGCCGCAGCCTGATTCGCCCACGATGGAAACAGTTTCCCCGGCGCCGACGGAAAGATCCACGCCATCCACCGCGCGCACCCAGCCATCATCGGTCTTGAAATGAACCTTTAGGCCGGTGATATCAAGAAGGCTATCCATCTTGGTTCAGACCACGCGTCTTGGATCAAGCGCATCCCTGAGGCCATCGCCCACGAAATTGATCGTGAGCACGGTCAGGAAGATTGCAAGCCCCGGAAACAGCGCCCAATGGGGTGCGAAATCCAGATGATCACGCGCATCGAACAAAAGCCGCCCCCAGGTCGGGATATCGGGCGGAAAGCCAAGCCCCAGGAAAGACAGCGTACTTTCCGCAATGATCGCCGCCGCGACATCAATGGTCGCCGCGACAATCACTGGCCCGAGCGAATTGGGCAGGATGTGGCGCACCGCCAGCCGGAAGCGGGACGCACCAAGCGCGCGCGCGGCTTCGACAAATTCCTTCTCTCGCAGAGAAAAAAACTGCGCACGCACCAGGCGCGCGACCTGCATCCAATTGAACAGACCGATGATGATGACAATCAGGATAAAGACCCCAAGTTCCGGCCCCACAATCGCCTTCAGACTATCGCGAAACAGGAAGATGATCAGCAGCAGCAGCGGCAATTGCGGCAGGGACAGGAACAGATCCGTGAGCCACATCAGCGCCGCATCAGTCTTGCCGCCCGCAAGACCCGCAATGGCGCCAATCAGAATGCCGACACTCACGGCCACCAGCATGGCGGTGAAGCCGACCGCAAGCGAAATCCGCCCACCATAGAGCATGCGTGCCAGCAAATCCTGCCCCAGATCATCCGTGCCGAGCGGATGCGCGAGCGATGGCCCTTGCAGGATGACGGAAAAATCAATGTCATTGATCGGTACGCGCCAGACCAAGGGGCCGAACAGCACCGCCAGAATAAGAAAACCCAGCAGAACAGCACTGACCACGGCAAGCTTGTGCTTGCGAAAGCGCCGCCAGGCCTCCGACCATGGGCTGGTCAAGGGCCTTGGGCTGGCGCTAGCGGTAGCTGATGCGGGGGTCGAGCCAGCCATAAAGGATATCCGCCAGAAGATTGAAGAAGATGACAAGGCACGCAAACACAAAGGTCACCGCCATGATCACCGGCGTATCATTCGCAAGGATCGCGCTGATCAAAAGACTGCCAATGCCCGGTACGCGGAAAATCTGTTCGGTCACAATCGCGCCGCCGAAAACCGCGGGCATTTGCAGCGCAACCAGCGTGACCACCGGGATCATGGCATTGCGCACAACATGACGCATGGTGATCTTGCCCTCCGGCAGGCCCTTCGAACGCGCGGTGGTTACGTGATCCAGCCGGATCACATCAAGCACGGCGGAACGCACAAAGCGGGTCCAGGCCGCACCCTGGAACAGGCCAAGCACCATGATCGGCATGATGGATTGGCGGAATTGTTCCCACCACCAGCGCCAGCCCGTGGCCTCGATATTCGTGCGATACACAAAGGGCAGCCAATCCAGATAGATGGAAAACAGCAGGATCAGCAGCAGCCCGGTGAAGAAGGTGGGCAGCGAAAAGCCGATGAAGGCCAGCGTATTCGCGATCTGGTCAAAGACGGAATAGGGCCTTGTTGCCGCATAAACCCCGACCGGGAGCGCAATTGCCAGCGCCACAAGCTGCGACAGGCCAATCACGTAAAGCGTGGTTGGGATGCGTTGGACAATAAGCTGATCAACCGGAATGCGGCTGACAAAGGAATAACCCCAATCGCCGCGCAGCATGGAAGTCAACCACGCAATGTAGCGCACATGCACCGGATCATCGAGGCCAAGGCTCTGGCGCAAGGCCGCGCGCACATCGGGCGGCACGGCGGGATTGGTTGCCAACTCCTCAAACGGATCACCGGGTGCCAGCGCAAGCACGGTGAACAGCACAATGCTGATCCCAAAAATGCTCGGGATCGCAATGAGCAGTCGGCGAATCAGATATTGGGTCATGGGGCGGCCATGATTACTGCCATGCCGCCCCTTGGCAAAGCCGCATCAGGTCTGGCGCCACCAATCCTGAAGCATCCACATGGTGATGTCCCAACCGGACAGCACGGGCCGAAGATTATTGACCGAACCGGAAACGGTCGGACGCATCACCAGCGGAATGACATGGTTCGATCCCACAATCAGATCATTCATGCGAATGAACAGCGCGGCGCGTTTCACGGGGTCAAGCTCAGTATCTGCAGCGCGGAACGCAGCGTCGTATTCATCATTTTTCCAGCGCACGATATTGCGGCCCTGCCATGAATTGGAACGCTGCGCCATTTCCCAGGACACATACTGGTTCATGAAGCGCTGCGGGTCCGCCTGTGGCATGGTTGTCGTGTACATCTGCATATCCGCCCAGAACTTGATGTAGGTATCCGGGTTGGCGACGTCAGACGAAAAGAACACGGAAGCGACGACGGATTTCAGCTCCAGATCAATGCCGGCGCGCTGGGCGGCCTGCTTGTAGATGGCCTGGGTACGCTGGCGGGGCGAATTGACCGAGGTCTGGTAAACGAAGCGCAGCCGCACGCCATCCTTCGCGCGGATGCCATCCGATCCACGCACCCAGCCCGCCTGATCCAGGATTTGATTGGCACGTTCGACGCTGAATTCCATCCGCATATTGGGCGAACGGAAACGCGGCGGGTTGTTCAGGAAATTCGGCGTCGCCGGACCGCCACGGCCATAGATGTGCTGTGTCAGCGCCTGGCGATCAATCAGCAGCGCCATGGCCTGCCGCACTGCAGGGTCCTGGAAGGCAGGGTGACGTGAATTGGGATGGGCGCGTTCGCCTTCCACTTCGCGGTTCGGATCGGCAGCGTTGAGCTGCACGAATTCGATATTGCCACCGTCAATCACGTTTACCCGGCCCCGGCCGGCTGCTTCCAGCCGTTGCAGGATGGCGTCTTCCACCTGCAGGTTCCAAGCGTAGTCGAAATCGGCGGTCTGCAGCACGGCGCGTGCGGCGGATGCCGCATCGCCACCGCCCTTGATTTCCATGGAATCAAAGAAGGGGCGGTTGTTCATGTGGTAATTGGGATTAAGCTCAGCACGCAAAAGATCACCCGGCGCGAAGCTTTGCAGCCGATAAGCGCCAGTGCCGACCGGGCGGATATTGGTTGGCGCATCACGAGAATTGGCGCCGGCGAAATCGCGGAACAGATGGCGCGGGATGATCATGCCGATCGAGCCCACGAAAGCATCGGCCCAGAAGGGCGTCGGCGACGGGAATTCAACGCGCACGGTGAAATCATCCACCTTGACGACATTGACATCGCGATAGGAACCGGAAGTGACCGTCGCCACCTGGGGATTGCGCGCATATTCCCAATTGAAAACCACGTCATCGGCCGAGAAATCCTGGCCATCATGCCATTTCACGCCGCGCTTCAGCTTCCAGGTGACGGAACGGCCATCCCGCGCCAGACCGCCATTTTCCACGGAGGGGATTTCAGCGGCCAGGATCGGCTGCAAGGTGCCATCCGCTGACCAGCCGGCCAGGGGTTCATAAAAGACCCGGCTTGCATCCTGATTGGTGGTGCCGGCAGCGAAATGCGGATTAAGCAGGGTGGAGGCCTGCCAATAAAGGATTTTCAAATGCCCGCCACCGCCGCGGCGCGTGCCGCCATAGGCCGGGACACTCGCCGCCGTGGATTGCGCATTGGCCGCCCCTGTCATTGCCAAAAGCTGCGTGGCCATAGGCGCGGTGAAGCCAACCGCCGCCATACGCCGGACAAAGGCGCGCCGCGACATTGAACCATTCTTGACGCGACCAATAAGGCCGCGGAGATCGTCTTCTTGCACTGTCATGTCTCCCAGACGCATGAATAATGATGTCTAGTTAACCCAAATCCCCTTGGGCGGTCCAAGGGAATTTCCCAAGATTGCCAAAATAGGGCCCGAGAAGCTGGATCCTGCCGATTTTTTGACCCAAGCAACAGCTTTTTTGACACAATGAATCACCTCGGGTCATGCTGAGAACGCTGACCTTGGGTTGGACCCAGATCATCAACGCTTCTGCTGAAGCCGCAAGAGCCGTTTGTCAATTACCGAAGCACGGAGCCTTGGCGGCGCGGAGGCGCAGCAAGAATAGTCCCGCTGAATACGGGCCTCTTTTGTAACAGCCAGCGGTTGCGCGTGTCACCAAAAGGCTGACACGCGATAGGTGGCACGCCACGCGCAAGCACCCTTCTGCCAGGGGTGATTTGGCCCGTCGGTGCATGCGCTCCAAAAAAGCTGGGATAGTGCTGGGCCCGAGGGTTTTCCCCGCCCAAGGCTTGAATCCGTGGCAGGCGCTTTTCGCTGACGCGGTGGTGCAGGGTGGCTGCGTATGTCATAGGCGTGCCCCTGCCAAGCTGGGCCTGAGGGGCGTAACCTGTACGAGCCGTCCAACGAAAGGCGTTCCAGTCATGAAAGAGTCAACCGCGTGAATGCTGCATCGCCAAACCCTGGAATCACCGCGCGCCGCCCGATGCTGCGCAATGGCGTTCTTCACGCCGATCTTTGCATCATCGGCGCTGGATCAGGCGGACTCTCGGTCGCTGCCGGTGCCGTTCAGATGGGCGCTTCTGTTGTGCTGATCGAAAAGCACCTGATGGGCGGAGATTGCCTCAATACCGGCTGCGTGCCGTCCAAGGCGCTGCTGGCTGCGGCGCATGCCGCCCATGCCCAGCGCCATGCCGCCCCTTTCGGCATCGCCAATCATGAACCGGCTGTGGATTTTACCAAGGTCCATGCCCATGTGCATGGTGTGATAGCCGCCATCGCCCCGCATGACAGTGTGGCGCGTTTCGAAGGCCTTGGCGTTACCGTCATCCAGGCGCAAGCAAGCTTCACGGGGCCGCAGGAAGTTCAGGCCGGCAGTCACCGCATCCGCGCGCGGCGTTTCGTGGTGGCGACGGGGTCTTCCGCCGCCATTCCGCCCCTGCCTGGCCTTGGCGATATCCTTTACCTCACCAATGAAACTGTCTTCGACCTCAAGGAAAAACCTGACCATTTGCTGATCCTGGGCGGGGGCCCGATCGGGATTGAAATGGCGCAAGCCTTTCGTCGCCTCGGCGTCCGCGTGACCCTGGTTGAACGCGCCGCCATCCTGCCCCGTGATGAGCCCGAGGCAGTGACGATTCTGCGTGACGCGCTGGCCCGCGAAGGCATCACCCTGCATGAAGGGATTGAGGTGGTGGCGGCGCGCCAAACCTCTCCGGGCGTT
>JBIIIE010000421.1:0-2559 GCA_044235135.1 Roseomonas sp.
AAAAGGCTTGGCCGGGGCGGCAGCCTGCCGGAATTGCTGGCGCGCCATCCCGTTATTCTGCCCGGCCCGGAAAGCGGCGTGCGCGCCGAATTCGAAGCGCTTTCGAATAGGCTGCGCGTCACGCCGCGCATCGCAGCCGAGGTGGATGACATGGCGATGATGCGCCTTTTGGCGCGCCAGGATGTGGGCCTTGCTGTCATGCCCGCGATTGTGGTGAGGGATGAACTTCGCGCCGGCACATTGCTGCGCGCGACCGCGCTTTCGGGCCTGGTTGAGACCTTCTACGCCGTGACCATTGCGCGGTCCTTCCCCAGCCCGCTGCTCAGGCCCTTGCTGAAGGCGCGTTCTGCCGCGCTGGAGGCGTGATACAAATGCGCCTTATTTCTTCTTTACCGAAGCGCTGCCTTTTCATGGTAGAAGCGCGTCATGCTGCCTGATTTCCACGCCACCGCCGCTGCCCTGGGCGCCCTGCCGCGCGAACGGGTTCATGGGCGTGTCAATGCCATTACCGGGCTGACCATTACGCTGGAAGGCTTTGGCCCCTTGGCTGCGATTGGGGACCGGGTCGCGATCACGCCGCCAACCGGCGCGCCCGTCATGGCGGAAATCGCCGGGTTTCGCGATGGCAAGGCGCAGGCCATTGCGCTTGGCCCGCTGACGGGGCTGACTTCCGGCATGCGCGCAACCCTGGCGCCGCGCCCGGCCCTGCCCGTTTCCGATGCCTGGCTGGGGCGTGTGCTGGACCCGATGGGAAGGCCGCTGGATGGCGGGCCGATTCCCGCACCGGGCGCCATTCAACGCCCGACGCACGCGCCGGCGCCGGCGGCGGGTCAGCGTTCTCGGCTTGGCGTGCGGCTGCCGCTTGGCGTTCGGGTGCTTGACCTGTTCACCCCGGTCAGGCGTGGTCAAAGGCTTGGGCTTTTCGCGGCCTCCGGCGTTGGGAAATCAACGCTGATGGCGATGCTGGCCGGGGGCCTGGCGGCGGATGTGATTGTCTTTGCGCTGGTGGGCGAACGCGGGCGCGAATTGCGCGAATTCATTGAAGATGATCTGGGGCCTGAAGGCTTGGCGCGTAGTGTCGTGGTCTGCGCCACATCGGATAGTGCCGCGCCGCTCAGGCGCGAAGCTGCCTATGCCGCCATGACGGTGGCCGAGCATTTCCGCGACCAGGGTCTGCAAGTGCTGCTGCTGATGGATAGCGTGACGCGCTTTGCCTTGGCGTTGCGCGAAATTGGCCTGGCGGTGGGTGAACCGCCAGCCACGCGCGGCTATCCGCCTTCGGTTTTCACGGAATTGCCGCGGCTTTTGGAACGCGCCGGGCCGGGGCCGGATAATGCGCCAGGTGCCATCACCGCGCTTTTCACCGTGCTGGTGGAAGGTGATGACCATGATGAACCCGTGGCCGATGCGGTGCGCGGCATCCTTGATGGCCATGTGGTTTTGGACCGCGCCATAGCGGAAGCGGGGCGCTATCCGCCGGTGGATGTGCTGCGGTCAGTCTCCCGCAGCATGCCGGGGGTATTGGAAGAAGATGAATGGCAATTGGTTTCGGAAGCCAAGCGCCTGCTCTCCACCTATAACGAGGTCAAGGATCTCGTGCGGCTTGGCGCCTATCGCACTGGCAATGACCCGGAAGCGGATGCGGCGGTGAAGCTGGCACCGCGCATTGAAGCGGTGCTCCGCCAGCGCAAGGGCGAGATTTCAACCCTAGAACAATCCTTCGCCGCCCTGGCTGAGGCGGTGGACGGGGCTTGAGGACCTGAAGCCGGGTGAACTGCCTCGACCCACTCTATAAATTATGCCAGAAGGCGAGGCGATTTCGCGCGGGGGCGTTTGGTGGCTCGGGAATCCTTCTATCGTCTGGAATTGGCCATCCGGCGCGCATTGCCTGAAGGGTTCAAGAAGCTATGGCGCCTGGGCCGGCTGGCGGTGCAACCGGTGCCGCCATCAGCGCCATCGATTCCTCAGGCGCAGCTTGATGGCTGCCTATTGCTGACCAACCGGATTGAAATGCTCCACCGGCTGCCAAAGGGCGGCATTGTTGCGGAAATTGGCACCTATCGCGGTGATTTCGCCCGCGCCATTCTGGATATCATGGCGCCTGATAGGCTGCATTTGGCCGATATCACCTTCAGCCTATGCCGTGCTGATGTGCTGGCCGACCCGCGCGTTGCAAAGCATGAAGGGCTTTCAGTGCCCTTTCTGCAACGCCTGCCTGATGCCAGCCTTGATATGATCTATGTGGATGCGGATCATGGCTATGACGCGGTGCGCGCCGATATCGCCGCCGCCGCGCCCAAGGTGAAGCCCGGCGGCTTTTTGGTCTTCAATGATTTTGCGCGCATCATCCGCCCAGGCTTTGGCGTGCTTGGTGTGCATCAGGCAGTTTGCGAATTTGCTGCCGAAAGCGGCTGGCCGGTTGCGTTTTTCTGCATGGAAGGCGAAGCGCTTTACGATGTCGCGCTGCGTCGGCCCGAATAGGATTTCCGCTACTTCTCGCAGCGAATAAAGACCGTACTGGCATGCGCGCGTTCGCCGACCTCAGCCGCGCTTAGTTCC
>JBIIIE010000094.1:0-9226 GCA_044235135.1 Roseomonas sp.
TGTGCGCCATACCGGCGCGATGGGGGTGATGCTGGCCTTGCATCTGGGCCTGGTTCTGGCGCTGTTTGTCGCGCTGCCCTACAGCAAAATGGTGCATGGGGTGTATCGCGGGCTGGCACTTTGGCGCCATGCGCGGGAAAAGCGCGGTAGTGTTATGGTGGCAGCGGAATAAGGGGTTGTCGCGCGCTGCCCGCGCGCCATTTCAGAGGCAATGAACGCCATAGCCCCTGCCCTGCCCGATATCGCCATCTCTGAAATGCCCGCCTGGCTGATCGGGGAATTGCGGTCCGACCATGCCGGGGAGACCGGCGCGGTGATGATCTATCGCGGCATCCTTGCTTTCTGCAAAGACCCCGCCATCCGCGACTTCGCTGAGCGGCATGGCACGACGGAACAGGGGCATCTTGATTTGCTGAATGCGTTGCTGCCGCCTGAAGCGCATAGCAAGCTTTTGCCGATTTGGCGCATCGCCGGCTGGCTGACCGGCGCCATCCCCGCCATCTTCGGCCCGCGCGCCGTCTATGCCACGATTGATGCGGTGGAAAGCTTCGTGGATCACCATTACCAGCAGCAATTGGATCGGCTGGAAGCGGAGGCGCTTTTCCCGCCATTGCAGGCCTTGCTCCGCCATTGCCAGCAGGAAGAAATCCATCACCGCGATGAAGCGCGCGAAGCCGGAGAAGGCCGCGCCTATGGCCCGCTGCTCAGCGCCTGGGCCTGGGTGGTGGGCGCGGGCTCCAAGGCCGCCGTGGTAGCGGCGAAGCGCATTTAACGACGCACTACCGCCGCAGCAATTGCCGTTCCCGCCACCAGACCATCAAGCCGCCGGCCAAAATCGCAGCCGTCCCCACCCAGGTCCAGAAATCCGGGAAGCTCTGAAACACCAACCAACCCACAATAGCGGCAAAAATGATTTGAATGGTGCTGAAGGGTGCCAGCATGGAAGCCGGCGCGCGCTGAAACGCGGCGATCAGCAGCATCTGGCCACCCAGATTAAGCAAGCCCGCCGCAGCAAAGGCGGGCAGATCCGTCATGTCTGGCATGGTCCAGACCAGCGGGACAAACGCCGCCGCCAGCAGCAATTGCGTGCTGCTAGTCCAGATCAAGGTTGTGATTGCGCCATCGCGCGGCATCATGCGCGTAATCACCAGCGCAAAGGCCCAAAGCACCGCTTCCGATAGCGGCCAAAGCGCTGCCGGCCCAAACACGCCCATGCCGGGGCGCAGCACCACCAGCACGCCCAGAAAGCCAATCGCCACCGCTACCCAGCGCTGCCAATCCACTTTTTCCTTGAGCAGCCAGATGGAAAACAGCACCACAATGAAAGGCGAGACGTAAGCCAGTGCCGTACAATCCGCGAGGTCAAGCAAACTCAATCCCTGCACGAACATGACCGTGCAAAAATAAATGCAGGCACCGCGCAGGATTTGCAGGCGTGGATGGGCGCTGCGCACCACACCTGCGCCGCGCCAGGCGATGAAGATCAGCAATGGTAGAATTTGAAACACGGCACGGCCAAAGCCGATTTCAAGCGCGTGATAACGTTCCGTCAGCAGCTTTGACGTAGCATCCACCAGCGTCAGAAGAAAAAAGCCCGCAAGCAACAGCAAAACCGCCAAGGCAGGATTTTGCGCCGGGTGCTGGTTTGGGGTGGTTTGCATCATCCCCCGGTGAAAAAACCCTGCGGCGCGGCGCCATCCTCAGCCAGGATCAGCGCCGCAAGCCGCGCCATGGCAGCATCGCCAATCACCGGCGCGGCAAAGCGCTGGCATTTCGCCAGCACCGCTTCAGCATCAAGCGCCTGACCCGCATCACCGGCAATGGCGCCGACCGAAGCCTGATGATTTTCACCATTGGCCAGCGCCACAACCAGCCGCGCGCCGCGTTGTTCCGCCTTGGTCAGCGCTGCATCCTCCGCAAGTTCCACCAGCGCTTCCAAGCGGCGCAATGCAGGATCGGCAAGCGCCGCATCGGTATAGGCGGCAGGGCCAAGATCACCCTGCATCAGTGCCGCTGCCACCGCCCAGGACAGGCTGAATTGCGCCTGGATGGCGCGCGCCGGGGCGCGATTGGCGGCATAGCGCAAAGCCTCCCCATAGGTTTCAAGCCGCAGCGCCAAGACTTGATCCAAGCGATCAGCAATTGCCGCACGCAATTCCAGCGCAGCAGCGGCGGCGTAATGCGCATGGCGCACGCCCGCGAAGGGTTTGATATAGGCCTCAGCGATCAGCCATTCGCCCGCTGGCGCGCGCGTGGCCGGTGTTTCATGCAAAAGCGCAATCCGCCGCGCTTCTGCCAAACCATCGGCAGGCGCATCCATGCCCGCACGCGCCGCCGCGGCGGCCATGGCACCGAGCAACACCGCATGGGCCGGGTAGCTGTTCCGCCCATCCATGCCGGCGGCAATCGGCGCATAGAGCGCGAAGGGGATTTGGCAGGCGGTCAGGCGTATGGCGCGCGCCACCTCTGCCGCATCTCCACCAGCGAGCCTTGCCGCCGCAGCAGCAGCACCCAATGAATGCCAAGACCCATCCACATGCATCCCCGGTCGGATGCGCCAAATCTCTCCGGCCCGCGCTGCGATCTCATAACCAAGCGCGAAAGCATCATGCGCCGCGCGGAGCGAAACCCGCCCCGCCGCCAAGGCCGCGATGCAAAGCGGTGCCACTGCCAATGCCGGGCGGCCATGGGCGCGGGCCAGCCCCTCATTCGCTTCATCCCAGCACATGGCGGCGGCCAGCACGGCAGCGGCACCAGCCTCCGAAACACCTGCGGCGCATCCGGGCAAATGCACCGCGCCTGGCATGGTCATCGCCAAAGCCTCGGCAAAGCGGCGCGGCGTCGCATGGCCAAGCCCCGCGATCATGCAACCAAGGCTATCCAGCAACAGCAGGCGCGCGGATTGCGCCACCGCGCCTGAAGGGCCATCCCAGGCGGAGGCAATCACATCGTCGAAATCGCCAGCATCCTTCATGCGCCGCTTTGATCCGGCAACACAAATCGCATCCGCCCCAAAGCCTGTAGCCCCACCATGAGGGAGGCGACATGCGATGATTGCAAAAAGGCGCCGCTGCCGATCAGCGCAGGGATTTCCGCCAGCGGCAGCAATTCCACCGCGATTTCCTCACCCGCATCCAGGCTTTGCACGCCATCAGCATAAGCGCCTTCCGCCAACACGATATGAATGCGGTTGGTATGGGTCGCTGAATTCGGGCTGAGGCTCGTGATATGGCGAAAGCCGCGCGCGGCAAAACCGGTTTCTTCGCGCAATTCCCGCAGGCCTGCTTCAACCGGCCCCGCATCCGACGCATCCATGACGCCGCCCGGCAATTCCAGATGCACACAACCGGCGCCATGGCGGTATTGATGGTTCACCACCAACCGATCATCATCGGTTACCGCCACCACATGCACCCAATCGGCATATTCCAGCACGTAATAGGGATCCAGCACCGCGCCTTCCGGCGTGATGCAGTGATCCGCGCGCAGCCTGATCCAGCGATCCGCATGGATCAGGCGGCTACCGGCCACGCGCCAGGCACCTGGCCGGCGCATGATTATTCCGCCGCGATCTGCTGAGCGTAGCTTTCCAGCGGCGCGCAGGTGCAAACCAGATTGCGGTCGCCATAGACATTATCCACGCGTTTCACCGGCGGCCAGTATTTCCGCGCCTTGACGAAGGGCAGCGGGAAGGCCGCTTCTTCGCGGCTATAGGGATGCGCCCAAGTCTCCGCCATCACTTCGGCAGCGGTGTGAGGCGCGTTCTTCAGCGGGTTATCGGCCTTATCCATCCGGCCCTGTTCCACGGCACGGATTTCGGCGCGGATCGCGATCATGGCATCAATGAAGCGATCAAGCTCGGCCTTCGGTTCGCTTTCCGTCGGTTCCACCATCAGCGTGCCGGCCACCGGCCAGGACATGGTGGGCGCGTGAAAACCGTAATCCTGCAAACGCTTGGCGATATCTTCCACCAGAACGCCGCCGCCCTGCTGGAAGCCACGGCAATCCAGAATGCATTCATGCGCGACCATGCCATTCGCACCCTTATAGAGCACCGGGAAATGCCCATCCAAGCGCTTCGCCATGTAATTGGCGGAAAGGATCGCAACCTCGGTCGCGCGGCGCAAAGCCTCAGGCCCCATCATGCGGATATAGGCGTAGGAAATCGGCAGGATGGAAGCGGAACCAAACGGAGCCGCACTCACAGGACCAAAGCCTGTCGCCGGGCCGGCTTCCGCCAGCATGGGGTGATTGGGCAAATGCGGCGCCAGATGCGCGGCGACACCGATTGGCCCCACACCAGGCCCGCCGCCGCCATGCGGAATGCAGAAGGTCTTGTGCAGGTTCAAATGGCAGACATCAGCGCCGATGGTGCCGGGGCTGGTCAGGCCCACCTGCGCATTCATATTGGCGCCATCCATATAAACCTGCCCACCCTTGGCATGGACCAGCGCGCAGATTTCCTTGATCTCGGCTTCAAAAACGCCATGGGTGCTGGGATAGGTCACCATCAGCGCGGCAAGCTTGGCGCCGTGCTGATCAAGCTTCGCCTTCAGGTCATCAATATCCACATTGCCATCGCGGTCGCAGCCCACCACCACCACCTGCATGCCCGCCATGACGGCAGAAGCAGGGTTGGTGCCATGCGCCGATGATGGGATCAGGCAAATGGTGCGCTCCGCCTCGCCGCGGGAAAGATGCCAGGCGCGAATGGCAAGAAGCCCCGCATATTCGCCTTGGCTGCCGGCATTGGGCTGCAAGGACACAGCCGCAAAACCAGTGATGCGCGCCAGCCAGGCTTCCAGCCGGCGGATCATGGTGATGTAGCCCGCCGCCTGATCCACCGGCGCGAAGGGGTGGATATTGCCGAAGCCCGGGAAGGTCACCGGAATCATCTCGGCCGTTGCGTTCAACTTCATGGTGCAGGACCCAAGCGGGATCATGCTGCGATTGAGTGCGACATCCTTGTCTTCCAGCGACTTCATATAGCGCAGCATGCCATGTTCGGAATGATGGCTATTGAAAACGGAAGCGGTCAGGAAAGACGTTGTGCGGCGCAAAGCTTCCGCCAAATCCCCGGCCAGTGCCAGCGCATCCAAAGCAGGCGCGGGCTTGCCCGCCGCTTCGGCCAAGGCGCCAACCAAGCGTGTCAGATCGTCGCGGGATATGGTTTCATCCATGGCAATCGCCACAGCACCAGCATCCACGCGACGCAGATTAAAGCCATGCTTGAGTGCCGCCGCCATCACGGCATCAGTCCGCGCGCCGGCTTCCAGCGTGATGGTATCAAAGAAACCCTGATGGCGTAGCGTAAAGCCAAGCCGCACCGCCGCGTCACCCGCCAGCCGCGCCAGCAGCCGCACGCGCTTCGCGATGCGCGTCAGCCCTTCCGGCCCATGCCATACCGCATACATGCCCGCCATGACCGCCAGCAGCACTTGCGCGGTGCAGATATTGGACGTCGCCTTTTCGCGGCGGATATGCTGTTCGCGCGTTTGCAGCGCGAGCCGCATGGCCGGCGCCCCCGCCGCATCCACGGAAACGCCGACAAGCCGGCCCGGCATCAGGCGCTTATGCGCATCCGTCACCGCCATGAAAGCCGCATGCGGCCCGCCATAGCCCATGGGCACGCCAAAACGCTGCGCGCTGCCCACCACCACATCGGCGCCCATCTCACCGGGCGGCTTCAACAATGTCAGTGAAAGCGGATCAGCCGCGACAATCGCCAAGCCGCCCGCCGCATGCACAGCAGCGATCTCGGCGGTCAGGTCACGCGCCTCGCCGGTCGTGCCGGGATATTGCAGCACCAGCGCGAAGGGTTTTTCAGCCGCGCAAGCAGCGGCAATGCCTGCCACTTCCGCCACCACCACATGATAGCCAAGCGGTGCGGCGCGGGTTTCCACCACGGCGCGGGTTTGCGGGTGCAAATCAGCCGCCAGCACAATCGCATTGGACTTGCCGCGCGTTGCGGCATGGGCCAGCGCCATGGCTTCCGCCACCGCCGTTGCTTCATCCAACAGCGACGCATTGGCGACCGGCAGCCCGGTCAAATCCGTGACGATGGTCTGGAAATTCACCAAGGCTTCCAGGCGCCCTTGCGCGATTTCCGCCTGATAGGGCGTATAGGCCGTATACCAGCCGGGATTTTCCAGAATGTTCCGCAGGATCACCGGCGGCGTCAGCGTGCCGTGATAGCCAAGCCCGATCAGGGATTTGATATCGGCGCGGTTTTGGTCGGCCAAGGCGCGCAATTCCGCAATCGCCTCAGCCTCACTCACCGCCGGCGGCAGGGCGGAAAGATCAGCCTCCAGAATCGCCGCCGGCACGGTGCGCGCGGCAAGCTCGGTCAGGTTTTTCGCGCCCACCACGCGCAGCATTTCGCTGATTTCCGCGTCCGATGGCCCGATATGGCGCCGATCGAAGGCGTAATGCGCTTCAAGCGCACTCAGTTCAGCGGCGCTCATGCCAGGCTATCCACGAAGGAATGATAGGCGCCTTCATCCATCAGCGCGGCGATTTCGCCGGCATCGGCGGGCTCAATCCGAAAGAACCAGCCGCCTTGCGTCGGTTCGCGGTTGACCAGGCCAGGGTCATCGGACAGCGCCGCATTCACTTCAATGATCTTGCCCGCAATCGGCGCATAAACATCGGAAGCGGCCTTCACGCTTTCGACCACGGCGCAGGCCTCCCCAGCCGCGACCACGCGGCCCACTTCCGGCAAATCCACAAACACCACATCGCCCAGCGCATTCTGCGCGTGATCGGTAATGCCAATGGTCGCGCCATCGCCATCGGTGCGGATCCATTCATGGTCTTTGGAAAAACGCATTTCAGACATGGGACAGGGCCTTTCAGCGAGCGTAGCGATGAGGGGTAAAGGGCATGGGCGCAACACGGGCGGTAACCGCCTTGCCGCGCACCATCAAATCAAGGGCAGTGCCGTCTTCGGCAAAGGGGCGCGCGACATAGCCCATGGCAATCGGCGCACCCACGGAAGGGCCAAACCCGCCGGAGGTCACTTCGCCAATCACCGCGCCATCCGCGCCGGCAATCGGCGTATGGCCACGCGCGGGCTGACGGCCTTCCGGGCGAATACCCACGCGCAGCCGCTTCGGCCCATTGGCCAATTCTTCGCGCACGCGCTCCGCACCGGGAAAATTCCATTCCATGCGGCGACGCTTGCCGATGCTCCACACCAGCCCCGCCTCAACGGCGCTGGTGGTTTCATCAATATCGCTGCCGTAAAGGCAAAGCCCCGCTTCAAGCCTAAGCGAGTCCCGCGCCCCAAGCCCCGCCGGCATCACGCCCGGCAGCGCCAGCAAGCGGCGCGCGAAGGCTTCCGCCTGATCGGCGGGCACCGAGATTTCAACGCCATCTTCGCCGGTATAGCCGCTGCGGGAGATGATGGCGTGCACGCCGCCGATATCAAAACTGCCAATGCCCATGAAGGAAAACGCGGCAAGCCCCGGCGCCAATTCGGCCAGCGCCGGCACGGCACCCGGCCCTTGCAGCGCCAGCAGCGCGCGGTCTTCATGCCGATGCAGCGTGACACCGTGCGGCAAATGCGCGGCGATATGGCCGAAATCATGTTCCTTGCGGCTGGCATTCACCACCAGGAAAATCCGGTCCCCCAGATTGGCGAACATGAAATCATCCAGAATGCCGCCGCTGGCCGAGGTCAGCAGCCCATAGCGCTGCCGCCCGGGCTTGAGGCCCGCCACATCGGCGGGGGTCAAAGCCTCCAAGGCCGCGGCAGCGCCTTCGCCACGCAATTCGGCCTGGCCCATGTGCGAAACATCAAACAGCGCCGCGGCGGCCCGGCAATGCAAATGCTCCGCCATGATGCCCGCCGGGTATTGCACCGGCAGCGCGTAACCCGCGAAGCCCACCATGCGCCCGCCCAATTCGCGATGCAGCGCGGCGAGCGGGGTTTCCGCCAGGGATTCAGGTTGGGACTCGACCACGTAGCCTCCCGCCGCTTCGCGCAGCGAAATGGGTTCAACACGTGGTCCCCCTCTGTCTGATGACCTGAGAGATTCGGCGGGGGCGTTACCTCACCTTACTCCGTCGGTGCCATGGCTTGCGCCATGGGCTTTCCAGAGGCCCCTTCCCCGCGCGGCCCTTGGTGCCTGAGCGTTTCCGGGGACCGGTTGCGCCTTCGGCGGCAGGCAGGCCTGCTCTCTCCCGCGCGGTGTCAACGGGATAAGGGGTGAATGACAGATCGGACCAAGGGGCGCAATATGGGAAAATCGCGGCAAATAAATTGGCTCCGTAAGGCTTCGTTTAACCCTTGGCATGGATGATGACGGAAGAAACCACTCCCCAGGATGAGGGCATGGACGGCTTTTTCCTCGGTCAATCCCGCGCAGCGCATCACCCCAAGGTGGCGCGGTTCGAGATTTGCGCCGATGCCCTGCTGGAAGCGCATGGCGGCGTGGTTTATCGCGACTCGGCTTTGCGCGGCCCCTGCATGAATGGCATCAGCCTTGGCATGTTGAGCGCCTTTCTGGGTGAGCCCGCCAGCATTGGCCGCCTGATGCGCTTGGATGAGGCGCTGACGCGTCGCATCTATCGTCGCCTGATCTGGGATGAATTGGGCGCGGACCGCCTGCCACCGGGGCTTGATCTGGCTTTGATGGCCTTTGCTTTGGAAGCCGGGCCGCATGCGGCGATCCTGGCGCTGCAGGATGCTCTGGGTATCGCGCGCAGCGGCGCCTTGGATCAGCCAAGCCGCACCGCCCTTGAAGGGCTTGAAGCGGCGCCGGTGATTACCCGCGTCTTCGCCGCGCTTGCGGCGCATAGCCTGGCTCTTGGCCAGCTACCGGGCCGCGCCTTGGATGAATTGCGCGATGCTGCGCTTGGCATGGCCGGGTCAGGCTGAGCCAGTTTGATCCTCCAATACTTGCCCGGCGCGGTGCCGGCGCAGCAACCACAGCCCGATCAGCACCGAAACCACAAATAGCACCGCCGCCAGCCCCATCTGCCAGGCGCCATCCACGCGGATGCCCTTGCCGAGCAGGGCAAAGATCACCGTCTGCGGCACATACCCAAGCGCTGAGGCCGCCAGGAAGGCCAAGGGCGGCACCGCCGCCATGCCAGCCAGCAGATTGACCGCCAAATTATTGCCAATGGGCAGTAGCCTGAGCGCCAGCGTGGCACCAAAGGGGCTGCCCACCAGCACATCCCGCATCGGGCGCAGCCTGTGGCCGAAACGCCCGGCCAGCCG
>JBIIIE010000095.1:0-9141 GCA_044235135.1 Roseomonas sp.
AGATAGGTGATTTCGCCTTCCGAAATCTGTGGTGCTGCGTCCGGGTCCGCATGATCCTCATCGGTCGTGCCAATCAGGGTGAAGTCTTGCTCATAAGGAATGGCGAAAATGATGCGGCCATCGGCATTCTGGAAAATATAGGCGCGGTCATGACCATAAAGCCGCGGCAGCACAATATGGCTACCCTTCACCAACCTAAGCCGTGCCGGCTGATTACTGCCCGTCACCAGCCCCTGTACGGCACCAACCCAAGGGCCGGCGGCATTGACCAAGGCGCGGGCGTGAAATTCAGCCTGTCCATCACGACCCTCAGCAGTGATATTCCACAGCGCGCCTTCCCGCCGCGCGGTACTTACCGCCATGCGCGGCAGGATGGTGGCACCGCGTTCCGCCGCATCCTTGGCATTCAGCAGCACCAGGCGTGAATCCTCGACCCAGCAATCGGAATATTCAAAGCCGATGCGATGCCCGGGGCTGAGCGGCGCGCCATAGGGTGAACTTGTCAGGTCAATACGCGTGGTCGCCGGTAGCGCCTTTCGCCCGCCCAGATGGTCATACAGGAACAGCCCAAGCCGCAGCAGCCAGGCAGGCCTGAGGCCCTGGTGATGGGGCAGCACGAAGCGCAGCGGCCAGATGATATGTGGCGCGATGCCAAGCAGGATTTCGCGTTCGATCAGTGCTTCGCGCACCAGGCGGAATTCGTAATGTTCCAGATAGCGCAAGCCACCATGGATCAGCTTGGTGGAATTCGCCGAAGTGCCGCCGCCCAGATCGCCCTTTTCAAACAGCACAACGGAAAGCCCACGCCCGGCGGCATCACGCGCAATGCCCGCGCCATTGATGCCGCCACCAATGACGGCAAGGTCATAGGCTTCAGCCGGAGATGATAATGTGGGCCAATTCATCCGGCATCGTCAGCATGGGGTAATGGCCGGTGTCAATCACATGCCAGCGCGCGTTGAGTTTTTCCGCGCAGCGGCGCTGATGCGCCTCACCGGGGTTGGCCGCCTGCGGGCAGTAGATGACCGAGGCGTTCCAGGATTGCTGCCAGAAGCTTGGCAACTTCACCGGCTGGGTGAAGGTATTGATCGGGTGCAGCGTCATGCGATCCGCCGCCCATTCGGCCAAACCCCTTTCCATGCCGAGAAAAAGCCGGTTCAGCGCATCCTCTCGGCTCGGGCCAAGCGCGATATCCGTATTGATGGCGGCGGGGCGGGTCACGATGTCCCTGATCTTCTCTCCATCCAACAGCGCCAGCGCATCGGCGAAAACCAGGCGCCCAATGCGTTCGCGTGCGCGTTCCGCCGCCGCTGCCATCACCATGCCGCCCGCCGAGGTACCCACCAGAACCGCATCACGCAAATCATGGTAGTAAAGATACTCGGCGATTTCCTGGCCATGGCTTTCGGTATCAATGCCAGGGCGCATCTGATGGCGACGTTCGGCGCAGCCATCCAGCGTTGGCGCATGCACATCATGACCGGCGGCGCGCAGCCGTTCGGCGACAAAGCGCCAAATCCAGCCGCCCTGATAAGCCCCGTGGATCAGAACAATGCTCGCCATGACGCCCCCCTGTTTTGGCCATCAGCTAAGCCCGAAACGCCGGGCTTGGAAAGCCAAGCGTAACAGGGCTGGCAGAATGCCCAAGGCAGGCTAGGGTTGCAGCTTGGCAAAGGCGAAAGGTCCCCCTCCCATGCTGCGTCGTTCCCTGCTTACCGCTGCTATGCTTGGCCTCGCTGCCCCGGCGCTTGCCCAGGCGCGGCCCTTGCGCATGATCATCCCCGTGGGCGTGGGTGGTGTGACAGATGTGGTGGGCCGCATTCTGGCCGATGCGCTGCAAACCCAGCTTGGCCGGCCTGTAGTGCCGGAAAACATCGCGGGCGCCGGCAGTACTGTGGGGGCCGCGGCGTTTCATCGCCTGCCCGCCGACGGCAATGCGATTTTCATTGGCACCAACAACCACCCAGTCATGCGCGCGGTCTATCCCAATTTCCCGCATGACCCCGTCGCGGATTTCATCCCTCTTGCGCTGGTGGGCCGTCAGCCCTTTGTGCTTGCGGTGCATCCAGACGTACCGGCGCGGGATGTTGCTTCGCTGATGGCTTGGCTGTCGCAGAAGAAGGAAGAAGCGAATTACGGCGCGACCAATCCTGGTGCCACCAATCATCTGGCGGGCGAATTGTTCCGCCAGCTTTCCGGCGCCAGCTTCACCATCGTGCCCTATCGCACGGCTGCCAATGCGGTGCAGGATCTGCTCGCGGGGCGGATGAACCTCACGATTGATAGCCCAACCATGTTGGCACCGCTGATGCGTGACGGGCGCGTGCGCGGACTGGCCGTGAGTTCCGCGACACCATCCGATCTTGTGCCTGGCCTGCCGGCACTCGCTGAGGTTGGTGTGCCTGGCTATGAAGTGACCGCCTGGCAGGTATTGTTTGCCAAGCCCGGCACGCCGGAAGAAGCAGTCGCCCCAATCCGAGAGGCAGCGTTGCGCGCCGTCGCAGACCCCGCCGTGAAGCAGCGCCTGGCGGCGGCGGGTGTGGAGACCTGGCCCGATCCTTCGCCTGCTGCCGCGGCAGCGCATGTGCAGGCGGAAGTGGCGCGCTGGGCGCCGATTGTCGCGCGCATGAATCTCGGGGGCTGACCCATGGCTTATGAGGGCATTCGCGCGCGTCGCCCTTTGATCATGGGCCGACGCGGGGCGGTGGCAACCAACCATCCGGTGGCAACTGCGGCGGGGATGGAGATACTCCGCGCCGGCGGCAATGCGGCAGATGCGGCAGTGGCGATTGCAATGACGCTTGGTGTGGTAGAGCCGCATATGTCCGGGCTTGGCGGTGATGGTTTCTACCATGCCTGGAATGCGAAAACCGGCGTCAGCACCACCTATAACGGGACGGGCGCGGCGCCGGCGGCGGCAAGCATTGCGCATTATCGCGCGGCGGGCGGCATTCCTGTGCATGGCGCGCTTTCCATCCAAACGCCCGGCATGGTGGCGGGGCTTGCCGCGCTGCATGGCGCTGAGGGCAGCAAGCCCTGGGGCGCGCTGTTCGGACCAGCGATTGAAGCCGCGCGGGATGGTTTTGCGGCGACCCATGCGCTGCGCCATTTCGCGGGTGAGAACCGCGCGCGGCTGGCGCCTGATGCTTTGAGTGCCGCGCTGTTTCTGCCGGAAGGCAAGCCGCCCGCTTTGGGAAATTTGTTGGTGCAGCCGGCTTTGGGCGCAACGCTGCAACGTTTGGCCTCCGCGGGGCCTTCGGATTTTTATCAGGGTAGGCTGGCGGCAATGCTGGCCGCTGATCTGGAAGAGGCAGGCGCCCTGGTGCGCGCGGTGGATTTGGCGGGGGTGGCGCCAATCATCGCGCCGCCTATCGCCGTGCCTTATCGCAGTTTTGAACTGCGCCAAACGCCGCCCAATTCCATGGGCTTTGCCATGGCGCAAATGGCGCGCATTCTGGATCGCTTCGATCTCGCCGCGCTTGGCTGGGGCAGCGCCGCCTTGATTCACCTGATGGTGGAAGCGAAGAAACGCGCCTTTCTGGACAGGGAAGCCCATGCGGGCGCGGTGAAACCTCCGCTCGATAAATTACTGTCAGCGGAACGCGCGGCGGAACATGCCGCTGCCATTTCCGATCGCGCAGCGCATCTGCCGGTGGGTGGCACGCCGGAGACAGATACCACCTATTTCTGCGTGGTGGATACCGATGGCAATGCGGTTTCCGCCATTCAATCCATCAATTCCGCCTTCGGTTCCGGCGTGACGGGCGCGCAAACCGGCATCCTGTTCAATAACCGCATGAGCTATTGGCATTTGGAAGAAGGCCACGCGAATGCCTTGGCGCCCGGCAAGCGCGTGCGACACACCATGAATGCGCCCATGCTGATGAAGGCGGGCAAGCCCTGGCTGATTTTCGGCACGCCAGGCGCCGATAATCAGGTGCAGGTGAATACCCAGGTTTTGGTCGCCTGCGCCGATTTCGGCATGGACCCGCAACAGGCTTTGGAGGCGCCGCGCTGGACATCTTCCCAACCCGGCCAGGAAAGCAATTACCCGCATGGCGGTGAGGATCTGCTTACCATCGAAGCTGGCATGGGGGCGGAGGTGATCGCCGCACTGCAAGCGCGTGGGCATAGGGTGAAGATCGTGCCCGATCTGGAAGGGCCATGCAGCGTAGAGGCCATTCGCGTGCTGGAAAACGGCGTGCGCATGGCGGCATCCGATCCGCGGCGGGATGGCTGGGCGGGGGCCTGGTGATGGCCCCCTTGCCGCGCCCGACCCATCAAGCCTAGGCTGATCCTGGGATGCTTCATTTTCTAAGACGCCGCTTGACGGTTGCGATTCTGGTCGCGCTGACGGTGCTGACGTTGAGCTTTCTGCTCACGCGGCTATCGGGTGATCTTGCCATTTCCATTGCCGGGCCGAACGCCACCCAGGAAGATATTGAACTCATCCGCAGTGCCTATGGGCTCGATCGGCCACTTTGGGTGCAGTATTTCGATTGGCTCTGGCGCGCGCTGCAAGGTGATTTTGGCGATAGCTATTTCTTCAAGACCCGCGTGTCGCGGCTGATCATGGAACGCATGCCGATTACCATGACGCTTGGGCTTTGTGGCTTGTTCATCGCGCTTTGTGTGGCATTGCCCTTGGGCATTCTGGCGGCGGTGAAGGAAAATACCTGGGTGGATCGCAGCGTGCTGATGGTGGCGCTGATTGGCCAGGCCATGCCTTCCTTCTGGCTTGGTCTGACGCTGATGATCGTACTGGGCCTGAACCTGGGCTGGCTGCCAATCTCAGGCACGGGGTCTTGGGAACATTATGTGATGCCTTCCATCGTGCTCTCCTTTTCGGCCATTCCATCGCTGATGCGGCTCACGCGGAGCGGCATGATTGAAGCGCTGGCTTCTGATTACATTCGCACCGCGCGAGCGAAGGGCCTGTCGCGGTTGTCCATTCTGGTCAAGCACGGGTTTCGCAATGCGGCGATTCCGGTTGTTGCCATTGCCGCGGTGCAGCTTGGCTTCATGCTGGGCGGGTCCATCGTGATTGAAACCGTCTTTGCGTTGCATGGCGTTGGCTATCTGGCTTGGGAGAGCATCAGCAAGAATGATTTCCCCGTGGTGCAGGCGGTCGTACTCGTGCTGGCGCTGATCTATATCGGCCTGACGCTATTGTCCGACCTGCTGAACGCAGTGCTCGATCCGCGCTTGAGGTCGGCATGAGCACGGTGTTGCAACCGGCCGGCGCCAGCAGCCGCCGGCGGATCTGGCGCAATGCAGGCGCCATTTTCGGTGTAGGCATTGTCGGCTTCGTCACCTTTGTTGCCATCTTCGCGCCGTTGCTGGCACCTTATGATCCCTTCACCATTGATCTTGGGCGGCGCGTGATCCCACCCATGTGGATGGAAGGCGGGACGCCTGCCAATATCCTCGGCACGGATCAATTGGGGCGAGATTACCTGTCGCGCCTGATCTATGGCGCGCGGGTTTCCATGATTATTGGTGTGGCAACCATCATCACCTCCGGCATTATCGGTACGGTGCTTGGTGTGATGGGCGGGTTTTATGGCGGGCGGATTGATGATGCGGTGGTTTTTGCCATCACCGCGCGGCTTTCCATCCCGGTGGTGCTGGTGGCACTGGCAGTCGCGGGGCTTATGGGCACCAGCTTTACGCTGGTAATCATGGTTCTGGGGCTATTGCTGTGGGATCGCTTTGCCGTGGTGGCGCGGTCCACCACCATGCAAATACGCAATCTGGACTATGTGGCGGCGGCGCGTTGCGCGGGCTGTTCGCCGATGATCGTGCTGCTGAAGGAAGTGCTGCCCAATATCGCCACACATCTTGCCGTGGTGGCCACACTGGAAATGGCGCTTGCGATTCTGCTGGAAGCAGCACTGTCCTTCCTCGGCCTTGGCGTGCCGCCGCCCTTGCCTTCCTGGGGGCTGATGATTTCGGAAGCCAAGGAATACATGTTCTTCAGCCCCTGGATCATCATGATCCCAGGTATTGCGCTGTTCATCCTGGTGCTTGGCGTTAATCTGCTGGGCGATGCCTTGCGTGACATGCTTGGGACGGATCTGTCCCGATGAGCGCGTTGCTGGAAATTGACGATCTGCGCGTGACCTTTGGCGGCACGGCGGCGGTGCGCGGCATTTCACTAAGCGTGGAAAAGGGCGAAACCCATTGCCTGGTCGGCGAAAGCGGCTGCGGAAAGTCAGTCACGTCGCTCGCCGTGATGGGGTTGCTTGCGAAGGGCGGCAAGCGTGAAGCGGCGCGGCTTTCCTTCGCCGGCGATGACATCCGCGATTACGACGAAAAACAGATGTCCCGCCTGCGTGGCGATCGCATGGCGATGATTTTCCAGGAACCCATGACCAGCCTGAACCCGGCCTATACGGTGGGTTCGCAAATGACCGAGGTGCTGCGCCGCCATCGCGGCACACCGCGCGCGCAGGCCGTGGATCGCGCGGTGGAATTGCTGACGCGCGTTGGCATTACAGCGCCGGGGCTCAGGCTCGGCCAATTTCCGCATCAGCTCTCAGGGGGCTTGCGTCAGCGCGTGATGATCGCCATGGCGCTGATGTGCGATCCGGAATTGCTGATTGCCGATGAACCGACAACGGCCTTGGATGTAACCGTGCAGGCGCAAATCCTGCGGCTTTTGGCAGAACTGCAAAAGGATCTCGGCCTTGGTATTCTGCTCATCACACATGATCTTGGCATTGTGGCGCGCGTGGCGGATCGCGTTTCGGTCATGTATGCCGGCAAGGTGGTGGAAAGCGCGCCAACGGCCGAGTTGTTTCGCGCGCCCCGCCACCCCTATACGCGCGGCCTGCTTTCCTGCGTGCCGGTGCCGGGCAAGGTGAAGCGTGATGAACCGCTGGGGTCCATCCCCGGCGTCGTGCCGCGTATTCCGCCCGGCTTCACTGGCTGCGCCTTTCGTGATCGGTGCGGCTTTGCGGAAGCCGCCTGCGCCGCAGATATTCCGCGCCGCCATGTCGGCCCCGCGCATGAGATGCTTTGTGTTCTGCCGGAAGGGGCGCCAGCATGAGCACGCCCGCGATTGAAGTGCGCGGCCTGAAGCGCGAATTCCGCGCCAGCCAAGGGCTTTTCGCGCCGCCGCGCCGCGTTGTGGCCGTTGATGATGTCAGCTTTTCCGTCCCCGCCGGCAGCGTGCTCGGCGTGGTGGGTGAAAGTGGCTGCGGCAAGACGACGCTGGCGCGCATGATCCTGGGTCTTTTGGAACCCAGCGGCGGAGAGGTTTTGGTGGATGGCAAGCGGCTTGACGGGATGGATCGCCGTGCGCGCGCCAGGCTGATCCAGCCCGTATTCCAGGACCCGTTTTCATCGCTCAATCCGCGCCGGCGTGTGCGTGATATCATCGCCATGCCTTTGGTGGCGCAGGGCAATGTGACGGGCGCGGAAATTGATCGCCGCGTTGCCGAAAGCCTTGAACGCGTTGGGCTTTCCACCGAACAGGGCACGCGTTTCCCATCGCAATTATCGGGCGGGCAGCGTCAGCGCGTGGCGATTGCGCGCGCGCTGGTGCTGCGCCCGCGCATTGTGGTCTGTGATGAACCGACCAGCGCCTTGGATGTTTCCGTGCAGGCGCAAATCCTCAATCTGCTGGCGGAATTGCGGCGCGATCTGGGGCTGACCTATCTTTTCATCAGCCATAATCTTGCGGTGGTGGAGCATGTGGCGAGTGAAGTCGCTGTCATGTATCTGGGCCGCATCGTGGAGAAGCGTGAGAGTGAGGCGCTGTTCCGCGACCCACGCCATCCCTATACGCGCGCGCTGCTGGATAGCGTGCTGACGCCAGAACCCGGCCTTGGTGTGCCGGATGTCGGACTTGGCGATATCATGCCCGATCCCGCGAATATCCCGCCTGGCTGCCGCTTTCATCCGCGCTGCCCGGCCTGCTTCGCGCCTTGTGCCGCGACCGCGCCGCGCATCACCAGCCTGGAAGATGGGCTGGTGGAATGCCACTTGGCCGGCTGAGGCGCGCATAAAAAACCCCGCCCGGCATCACCGAGCGGGGCTTTCAGGTAATACGCTGACCTTACTTCCACTTCGCCAGATAGAAGCGCGGCAATTCATCCGCATAGGTCTTGAATTCCAATTGCCGCTGGAAGGCATAGGTATTCACGTAAGTGTGCAATGGCACGAAATAGGCTTGTTCCGTAATCCGCTTGATCGCCGCGTCATAGGCACGCTTGCGCACCGCTTCATCAGCGGAACTGCCACCTTCATTCACCAGGTCAATCACCTGTTGATCGCGCGCATAGTCTTCATTGCCGCCCGCGAACCATTGCGGCAGGAAGGCCGAGACGTCATTGATCGAAAAGCTGCCCCAGCTTCCCATGCCAAGCGTCAGCTCGCCGCGCTGGGAACGCTGGATTTGCGCCGCCACCTGCATCAGGTTCAGGCGGGCACGAATGCCCACCGCTTGCAGGTAATTCTGCACCGCTTCGGACCATTGCCGCGGCTGCACATAGGAAGTGAGCTCCACGTCAAAGCCGTTTGGATAGCCCGCTTCCGCCAGCAATTGCCGCGCCTTGGCGGGATTGTATTCATACTGCACGGCAACATCACCATTGCAGCCGAATTGCGAAGGGTAGCAAGGCGCGGGCGGCACGCGGGAACCACCGGTCACCAGTTTTTCGGCCTTGGATTTGCGGTCAATCGCGTGGAAAATCGCCTGACGCACCTTGAGGTTGGTCATTGGATTACCAGCACCGGTGCGCCCCGCCGCATCCATGTTCAGGTAACCCACGCGCATCGATTCCTGCTGCACTGCCTGCAGGAAGGGCAAGCGGTTCACATTGGCGATATTGTCTGGATTCATGTTCCAGATCCAATCCACGCGCTGCGCCAGAAGCTCGGTCAATTCAGTGGCGGCATCGGACAGATAGCGCGCGGTGATGCGCTGAATGGCAGGCCGCCCCTTGGGGCCGCCCTGGTAATAGCCATCGAAGCGTTCGTATTCCACGCCGTTGGAGACATCCACCTTGGTGAAGCGATACGGCCCGGTGCTGATCGGCATGCGCGAAAAACCATCAGGCCCCACCCTTTCGCGATAGGCCTTGGGCCAGATCGGTGTGACCATGGCCAGGTAATCCAGCGCGGCAGGATTGGGGC
>JBIIIE010000096.1:0-9094 GCA_044235135.1 Roseomonas sp.
ACCCGCTTCCACACGGTCCGGCCACCGTGAACCGGGCGCGCAGACTCTTACGGTCCGCGCCCGGTTCCGTCGGTGGCCTATGTCAGGTGATTACCGTAGGGGGACATTCTTGTCTTGCAGGCTGGTCCAAGGCGCCGCGCGTCATTTCCGTGCCCAAAAATCCCTTCTAGACTATTCATGAGGCCCTCCCCAGGGGGATAGCTTCGCCGCCCAAGGCTCGATTGAAAGGAAAGTGCCCATGCCGATTACCCGCCTTGCCCCGGAAGAACGCCTCTCAGGCGCGGTTATTGGCGGCGGCCTGATCTGGCTGGCTGGCCAGGTCGCCGATGACGTAAGCCTGGATGCGGAAGGCCAGACCGCCGATATCCTGAAACAGATTGACGCGCTTCTAGCCGAAGCCGGCACCGATAAGCGCGCTTTGCTGTCGGTGACCATCATTCTGGCCGATATCCGGGATGCGCCGGCCATGAACCGCGCCTGGGATCGCTGGCTTGACCAAGCCCATAAGCCGGCCCGCATGACGATTGAAGCCGCATTGGTGGATCCTAACTGGAAGGTGGAAATCACTGGGGTGGCATTGGCGCCGTGAGCGGTTCCCCCGCCCCGCATAGCCCGCGTTCCTGGCTCCGCGCTGCCGCCCTTACCCTTGGCTTTGGCCTGCTGGTGGCGGGCGGGCTTGCGGATAAGGGCGCGCTTTTGCCGCTATTGCTGATTGGGGTAGCAGCCCTTGCCATTGGTTTTTTCCATCTGCTGTTTCCGCAGGGCATGCATTTCGGCTTCGGCGCCAGTGCGGGGCTTGCGGTTTATGGCTGCCTTTTTGTGGTGATCGGCCGCGCCGCCTTCCCCGATGTCACTGCCCTGCCCTATGTCATCGCCTTTCTATCGCCGGTGGTGGCCTTTTTGGGCTCCGTCTGGTGGCGACGGGACAGCCTGCGCCGGGCGGCAGAAGCGGATGCCCCTTTTGATCATGGCCATTTGCCGCGCATGGCACGCTGGCTGATCCCGGTTTGGGTGGTGGGCGGCTTCAGCCTTTCCCTGCCGCTCAATCGTCTTTCGCCCTTTGATCAGGGGCTTGCGCTGGTCGCCGCCATGGCGGCCATTGCGGTGATTGTCGCGGCCTCCGTCCGTCCGGTCGTGCTGCTGCTGAGCGATCTGACCCTGATCACCGAGGAATTGGCGCAAAGACTGCACCGAATCGCCGTGCCGGTCATAGCCTTCCTCACGCTCTATAGCCTGCTGGTGATTGCTTTTGGTTGCTTCTACCGGATTGCTGACGGGCTTTCGCGCGTGGCGCTGTTTCATGGCCCCGGCGGGCCTCTACGGCTCAGTTTTCCCGATGCGCTCTATTTCAGCCTGGTGACGCAGGCAACCGTGGGCTTCGGCGATCTGACACCGCATGATGATGGCATAAGGCTGTTAACCGGTGTGCAGGTGCTGGCGGGACAAATGCTGCTGCTATTCGGTTTCGCGGAAATCATGCGGGGGCGGCATGTGCGCATGGCTGAAGGCGCGGCGAAGCGCCCCGGCCCCGCCGGGGATTAGGCGTGTTTCCGCCTTAATCTTATGATGACATCTTTCGCGATGAATTGGGGTTGAGACGCATGGCAACGCCAGCCTATTGGCAGGGAAAGCGGGTTTTGGTGACGGGGGGCGCTGGCTTTCTGGGGTCGAACCTTTGTCACACCTTGGCCGGCATGGGGGCGCGCGTCACCGCGCTGGATGCCATGATGCCGGATGGCGGCGCCTCCACCCGCAATCTGGAGGGGGCGGGCGTTCTGCTGGTGCGCGGCGATATTCGCGACACGGAATTGCATTCCCTTTGTGAGGGCATTGATGTGCTGTTCAATATGGCGGCGCAAACCAGCCATATGGGCGGGCAGAAGGACCCTGTCGCCGATATCGCCATCAATGCCGTTGCTCAGGTGCGCCTGATTGGCGTGATGCGCGAAGCGGCACCAAAAGCGACCGTGGTGCATGCCTCCACAAGGCAATTTTATGGAAGGCCGCGCAGCCTGCCGGTGGATGAATTGCACCCCGTGAACCCACCCGATGCCAATGGCGTTTCCAAATGGGCGGGTGAGCAATATTGGCTTTTGGAAAACCGCGTCCTGCATCGCCCGGTGGTCTCGCTCCGCCTGACCAATTGCTACGGGCCAAGGCTGCGTATTCGCGATGCGCGCCAGACCTTTTTGGGCATTTGGATTCGCCGTGTGTTGGAAGGCGAAGCCTTTGAGGTGTGGGGCGGGGCTCAGCTGCGTGACCTGACCTATGCCGATGATGTGACCAGCGCCTTTCTGATGGCGGCGGAACAAGCGGCAAACCCCGGGGTGGGCGGCCAAGTCTTCAATATCGGCGGCAGCCCGCCCATTTCCCTGCTTGATCTGGCCGCCAAGCTGATCGCCGCCAATGGTGGCAAGGGCAGTTTTGAAACGCGCGAATTTCCTGCCGATCGGGCGCCGATTGATATCGGCTCCTACGCGGCCGATGATCGCGCCTTCCGTTCCGCGACCGGCTGGGTGCCGGCGATTGACCTCGATCAGGGGCTGAAGCTGTCCCTTGACTGGTATCGTCAGCGCCTGGCGGATTATCTGTGACCCTGAAGCGAAAGAACGCGACATGAATGCGCCCGTCATCACCATGATCCCCCAGGCCGATCCCGGCGCCGGGTATCGCGCCCAGAAGGCCGAAATTGACGCTGCCGTGGCCCGCGCACTCGCCAGTGGCTGGTATATTCTGGGCAAGGAAGGTGCCGCGTTCGAGGAAGAATACGCGGCCTGGCTTGGCACCCGCCGCGCGATTGGCTGCGCCAATGGCACGGATGCGCTGGCGCTGATCCTGCGCGGGCTTGGCATTGGGCCGGGGATGAGTGTGGCCACTGTTTCCCACACCGCCGTTGCGACCGTTTCCGCAATTGAAATGGTGGGTGCGACGCCACTGCTTTTGGATATTGATCCCGATACCTACACCATGGATCCGGATGAATTACTCAGCGTGATGGATCATCCGCCGCCCGGCTTGCCGCCTTTGCGTGCCGTGATCCCGGTGCATATCTATGGCCAGGCTAGCGATGTGGAACCGATGCTGGCAGCAACGCGCGCGGCGGGAATCGCCTTGATCGAGGATTGCGCGCAATGCCATGGCGCGACGCTTGATGGCGCCAAGCTTGGCACGCTTGGCA
Source organism: Roseomonas sp. (assembly GCA_044235135.1). Taxonomy (GTDB): domain Bacteria; phylum Pseudomonadota; class Alphaproteobacteria; order Acetobacterales; family Acetobacteraceae; genus Neoroseomonas. Next base: position 3,179 of record JBIIIE010000096.1, read on the forward strand.
CGGCTTCCGCCTTCAGCCTTTACCCCACCAAGAATCTTGGCGCGCTTGGCGATGGTGGTGTGCTGGCCACGAATGATGAGGCATTGGCCGACCGCATCGCGGCCATTCGGCAATATGGCTGGAAGGAACGCTATATCAGTGACATGGTGGGCGTGAATTCCAGGCTTGATGAAGTGCAGGCGGCGATTTTGCGCGTGAAGCTGACCGCGCTTGATGCCGGCAATGAACGCCGCCGCGCGATTGCTGGCGCCTATGATGCCGCGCTGGCCGGTGGCCCTTTTGCACCGCCGCAGCGCCGCGCGGGGGCAGAGCATGTTTTCCATCAATATGTGTTGCGCGTGCCGGATCGTGCGGCGGTGCAGGCGAAGCTGAAGGAACAGGGCATTGGCACGGGCATCCATTACCCGGTGCCGGTGCATTTGCAGCCCGCCTATCAGGGCCGCGTTCCCCTTGGCCCTGCCGGCTGCGCTGAGACCGCGGACGCCGCGCAGGAGGTCATGAGCCTGCCCATGTATCCCGAATTGACCGATGCGCAGGTGGAACGCATCTGTGCTGGGCTGCGGAGCTTGCAGGGCTGAATATCGCGGAAGCCCTGGCGCGGGTTTGGCATCATTTGGGCAAGGTATTGGGCCATGGGCTGACGCTGCGCATGGAAAAACTGCGCGCCGATATTGCCGGGCTTCGTGGGACTTTGGCCTGGCTGCGCGGCAAGCGCGCTGACGGTGTCCCGCTTCGCGGCTGACCCTGCGATTGGGGCAAAGGCCGCAACGTGGCTCGGCGTCGGATCAGGTAAGGCTTACTTGCTACAAAGCGGGCTCAGCGCGCACCGCGCTGGCGCTCAATCTCGCGCCAGCGGGCTACATTCCGGTTATGCGCTTCCAGCGTCTCCGCGAAGGCATGCCCGCCCGAACCATCCGCGACAAAATAGAGGAAATTGCTGGTCGCCGGCCGCGTCGCAGCACGGAGAGACTCACGCCCCGGATTGGCAATCGGCCCCGGCGGCAAGCCGCGATTGCGATAGGTATTGAAGGGGCTGTCGCGGTCCAGATCGGCGCGCGTGATGGGCCGATCCAAGGCGGCACCGCCCAAAGCCGCATAAACCACCGTCGGGTCCGATTGCAGCGGCATATTGCGCCTAAGGCGATTGATGAAGACCGAAGCGACCAAGGCGCGTTCCTCGGCCTTGCCGGTTTCGCGTTCGATGATGGACGCGAGGATCAGCGCTTCCCGCGCGCTGCGGAGCGGCAGATTGGGCGCGCGGTCGCGCCACGCTTCGGCCAGCGTGGCATTCATCGCGGCCTGGGCGCGGCGGATCAGCGCGGCGCGACTATCGCCCCATTCAAAGGCATAGGTCTCAGGCAGGAAGCTGCCTTCGGGGATGGGTTCGGCCTCGCCCATCAGGCCTTCGGTCTTATCCAGCAGCGCCTGGATTTGCAGGGCGGAAAGCCCTTCCGGGATGGTCACGCGGCGCTGCACGGGGCGCGCTTCGCGCAATATCTCCAATACCTGCTTAAGGGAGGCACCGGCGGGAAAGGCGAATTCCGCCGCGCGCAGCGGCCCCGCAGCCTTGGTGATCTGGCTTGCAATCAGGAAATGCCGCGCATCGGCAATAATGCCGGCTTCCTTGAGCGCACCGGCAATCGCCTCGGTCCCGCCGCGCGGGATGACCACGGCGCGTTCAACGGTCAGCGGTCCGGGGGCTTCGTAGACCTCTCGCGCCCATTTCGCTGCGGCGCCAAGCCCGATCAGCAGGGCCAGAATTAGGCCAAGCAGAATAAGCGCCACCCGCCCGCGGCGTTTGCGCGGTGCGGGGCGGGTCTCACTCATTCAATGTCAGGGCGCACCACGGAAGATGATGCTGGCATTCGTGCCGCCAAAGCCGAAGGAATTGGACAGCGCGATATCAATCTTGCGCGGCTGGGGTTCCTTCGCCACGCGGTCAATCGCGCTTTCACGCGAAGGCTTTTCCAGATTGAGCGTGGCGGGTGCCACCTGGTCACGAATGGCAAGGATGGAGAATATCCCCTCCACCGCGCCGGCCGCGCCAAGCAAATGCCCAACCGCCGATTTGGTGGAAGACATGGCAAGCCCGCGTGCGGCATCGCCCCAAAGCCGTTCCACCGCTTCCAATTCCAGATCATCCCCAAGCGGCGTGGAGGTGCCATGGGCATTCACATATTGAATTTGTTCGGGTGTGATACCGGCGCTGGCGAGTGCCGCCTTCATGGCGCGGAAGGCGCCATCATGGCCCTCAGCCGGGGCGGTGATGTGATAGGCATCACCGCTCATGCCATAGCCGATCACCTCACCATAAATCTTGGCGCCACGCGCCTTGGCGTGGTCCAATTCTTCCAGCACCAAAACGCCGGCACCTTCGCCCATGACAAAGCCATCGCGCGCTTCATCCCAGGGGCGAGACGCGGCGGTTGGATTGTCATTGAAGCTGGTCGAAAGAGCGCGCGCGGCACAGAAGCCGGCCATGCCGATCTCGCCCACGGCGGCTTCCGCCCCGCCAGCGACCATCACATCGGCATCACCCAGCGCAATCAGGCGCGCGGCGTCACCCAAGGCATGCACACCGGTGGCGCAAGCCGTCACCACGGAATGGTTCGGGCCCTTGAAGCCATAGCGGATGGAAACCTGGCCGGAAGCCAGGTTGATCAGTGCGGACGGAATGAAGAAAGGCGAAATACGCTTGGCCTTGCCCTGCAGGATCAGGGAGGCCGCTTCGTGGATTGTCTCTAGCCCACCAATGCCAGAGCCGATCATGACACCGGTGCGGCAGCGCTGATCCTCATCTTGCGGCGCCCAGCCGGAATCCGTCACCGCCTCATCCGCCGCGACCATCGCGAATTGGATGAAGCGATCCATCTTCTTCTGATCCTTGATCGGGATCCATTCATTGATGTCGAGCCCACCTTCAGCCTTCACGCCCACGGGGATTTGCCCCGCGATGCGCGCCGGCAGGCCAGATGCATCAAAGGATTGAATGGCAGCGATACCGGAATGGCCGGCCAGCATGCGCTTCCACACATGCTCAACGCCAACCCCCAGCGGGCAGGCAATGCCCATGCCCGTCACGACAACGCGACGCGGCGCAAAACCCTTGTGGAACACGCGCGTTTCCCCGATGGACCAGCGAAAGGACGCTCAGGCGCCCTTGTGCTTTTCGATATAGTCGATCGCGTCCTTCACGGTCGTGATCTTTTCCGCGGCATCATCCGGGATTTCCACGCCGAAGGCTTCTTCGAACGCCATCACCAGTTCAACCGTGTCAAGGCTATCCGCGCCCAGGTCATCAATGAAGGATGCCTCAGTGGTCACCTTCGCTTCTTCGACGCCAAGGTGTTCGACCACGATCTTCTTGACCTTCTCGGCGGTATCGCTCATCGCGTAACTCTCCATTTGGCGGGGCTTGGCCCGCGCTCCCCAAAACAATGCGGCTGGCTGCCTGATGGCCTGGGACTCGCGCCCCACCCCGCCCGGCGGCGTCGCCTTAACATAGGCGAGACGCATGGCCTAGAGCATTTTCAAGCCAAGTGGAACCACTTGGCGGCTCGGAAAATGCGATCAAAACACTGCCTGATGCCTTATTGCTGCGTTTCCGCAGCGAAAAGGCATCAGGCGGGATGAGGAAGTTTGGTCAAATTTCTGATGAGAAAAAGGCGGACCCGCCTAGCTCGCCGCGTAGAGATACATCGGCAAGGGCTGGGTCTCATCGGTCACCGATTTCACACCGGGCACCCCCTCCGCCAGGACTCGGAGGCCCCGCTTGATGGCGTCAGAGCGGGAGAAGCCGTGGAAGGTCACCGCACCATCCTTCACATCCACCATGATGTAATAGGTATCGGCCCAGGGTTCCTTGCGCATGGCGGCCAGCACGGCGGCGCGGATGCGTTCATCGGGGATGCCCTCGGCCTTTTCGGGGGGCAGCAGCAGGGCATGGAGCAGATCGGCCCGGCTGATAATGCCGCGCAGCCGGCCTTCGGCGACCACCAGCACCCGGCGAATGCCATGCTGTTCCATCACCTGCGCCACATGAGAAGCCGTCGCCTCGGGTTCTACCGTGATCAGCTTTTCCGTCATGATATCGCGCGCCGTGGCGCCATGGGTGCGCGCGTAATGCTCAGCGCCACGGGCGGGGTCTCCGAAAAGGCCGCTTAACCAGGAAGCGGGCTTGTCTTCCTCACCCGCCAGGCGGCGGATCAGGTCTGCCTCTGTTACCATGCCAAGCAGGGCGCCATCAGCGGCGAGCACCGGCACGGCGGAAATGCCACGATCCGCGAGCAGCCGTGCCATGGCGATCACCGGGGTTTCGGGCGGCACGGTGACGATGTCGGTGGTCATCAGATCGCGGGCGGTGAGTGTGGACATGGCGTATTCCTCCTGATTCTCCGGCTTCGATAGCCAATTGCGCCCCGCCACTTCTTGACGCAGGTCAATGGTGCGGGAGTTCTCGCCAGCCAGCGGCGAATATGCGACGCTAAGCGCATGAAGGCGGCTTCATTGTCATTGGCCCTGATACTGGGCGGTTGTGGCGCATTGGGAGGCGCGGGCCTGATTGGTGGCGCCCCGCCAGCGGGCCAAATGGTCCCGCCGGAGGCCCTGGCGCCTTTGGCCGCGCCGCCGGCGGGCCGAGCGCTTTGGGCGGAAATTGGGGAGGATGCTGGGCCAGCGCGTCCGGTGCGGGAAGAAGGTCCGCGCCGCTTTTGGCGCATGGATCAGGGTTTTGTCTTCGTGACTGAGGGCGCGCGGGTGGTGGCAACAGCGGGGCGTCAGACCATGATACTGGCCAGCACACCGATCGGCGATGACCCGCTGCGCCGCCCTGCCTCCCTCGGGCCTGGCCCCCTTCGACTTGCATATAGTTTTGATCTGGCTGGCGCGGAGGGACGCCCCGAACAAATGCGCTTTGGCCAAGTGGTGCAATGCCAGATTGAGCCTGAGCAACCGGCTATAGGTGGCGTGATTGAGCGCGTGGAGATTTGCGATGGCGCGGCGGTTTTCACCAATCGCTTCTGGTTGCGCGCCGCTGATCGCGTGCTGATCCGCTCAGAACAATGGATCGGGCGGGATATGCCGCCAATCAGGCTGGAAGTGGCGGTGGCATCGCCGTGATGGGGGTGCGATTTCCGTAAATCCTTGGCCGCCCCTTTTCGCTTTTCCCTTTGGGCGCTAGAGAAATCGCCATGGAGGCCAATTTCGCTGCACAGGTCTTGCGCGCCACGCTTTTCGCCGCCCGTGCCCATGCAGGGCAGGTGCGCAAAGGTTCGGCCGCCGAACCCTATGTGAACCACGTGATCGAGGTGGCCGCGATCCTTGCCGAACATGGCGCGCCAGAGGAAGCCATCCTGGCCGGGCTGCTGCACGACACGGTGGAAGATACCGAAACCACCGATGCTGATCTTGTGGCGGTTTTCGGCCCGGTGATTGCGGGCTTGGTGGCGGAAGCGACCGATGATAAGGAAAAACCAAAGGAAATCAGGAAGGCCTTGCAGATCAGCCAGGCGCCAAAACATAGCGATGCGGCCAAGCAATTGAAACTTGCTGATAAAATCGCGAATCTGCGCTCCATTGCCGATAGCCCGCCGGCGAATTGGAACCATGCGCGCCGCATTGAATATGTCGGCTGGGCGGGGCGCGTCGCGGCTGGGCTTAAGGGCGTGAACCCTGGGCTGGATGCGCTGTTTGACACCACCTATCGTGCGGCGCTGGCCCGCCTGGCCAGCGAAATGCCATGAAGCGGCGGCTTTTTCTGGCAAGCGCTGGGCTGCTGGCCGCGCCAAACCTTGCGCGGGCGCAGAAGGGCAGCGTGACCCTGCTGGTCCCCTTTGCGGAAGGCGGGGCAACGGATCAATTGATGCGCGCCCTCGCGAAATCCGCGAGCAAGGCTTTGGGCCAGGAAATCCGCCTGGA
>JBIIIE010000097.1:0-9088 GCA_044235135.1 Roseomonas sp.
CCCTGGCGCACCACGCCCGGATCAGGAAGCGCTGCGCGATTGGCTGGCGCGCTTTGCCGATCACCCCGATGCACCTTCCATCCATGCCCTGCTGCGGCGCACCGCCCCGCGCGGTGCCACCCTGCCCGCCGTGCCTGCCCTGGACAGCCTGGCCGAGGATGCCGGCATCATCCCGGAAGAACGCGAAGCCCCGGAACAGGGTTTTGTGCGCAACTCGGCCCTGGACCGGGCGCTCAGGGATCTGGTGCGGGATGGCAATCCAGGGGCCGCGCTAAGGCAGATGGAAGCAACACGCGGCATGACCGCGCCCTATGCCGCCGCGCTCAGGGCCGATTTCGCGCTGATCCTGTTCCGCCGCGGGGAAGATGAACGCGCCTTTGAACTTGCCTCAGCGGCAACACGCAGCCGGGCCGAACCCAGCGGGCGGGCGGCCTTTGCCGCCGGGCTTGCGGCCTGGGGGCTTGGCCATTTCGATGTCGCCTTGCCTTATTTTGAAGTGGCGGCGCGCGCGCCTGCGGCATCGGCGGCCAATCGTGCCGCTGCTGCCTATTGGGCGAGCCGCGCCGCCATTCGCGCCCGGCATCCGGGGATGCATGTGCCCTGGCTTTTGCAGGCGGCGCAGGAACCGCGCACCTTCTACGGGCTGATGGCGCGCCGCGCCCTTGGCCTTACCCCTGGTTTTGCCTGGCATGCCGAAGCGGGCGGGGAAGAGGGCATGGCCGCGCTGATGGAAACCGCCGGCGGCTGGCGTGCGCTCGCCTTGCTGCAAATCGAACAAACCGCGCGGGCAGAGGCGGAATTGCGCGCCTTATGGCCGCGCGCGCGCGGCAATCTGCCGCTATTGCGCGCGATGCTGGCAATGGCGTCACAAGCGGGTCTGACGCATCTTTCGGCGCAGCTCGCGGAATTGGCGCAAGCCGCCGATGGCCGCCCAAGGGATTTGGCGCGCTTTCCCCTGCCGCGCCTGACCCCGGCGCAGGGTTTCCGCGTGGAACCGGCGCTGATCTATGCGCTGGCGCGTCAGGAATCGAATTTCGATTCGACGGCCGTTTCCCGCGCCGGGGCGCGCGGCATTTTGCAGGTGATGCCGACCACTGCCGCCTATCTTGCCAATGACCCATCCTTTATCGGGGAAGGGGCGGAAAGGTTGCACAATACTGGCCTGTCGCTGGAATTGGGCCAGCGTTACCTCCATTACCTCGCGCGGACTGAGGCGGTGGGGAATGATCTGATCCGCTTGCTCGCCGCCTATAATGCGGGGCCGGGCAATCTCTCCAAATGGCTGCCGACGGTACGCCACCGCGATGACGCGCTGCTTTTCATTGAAGCGATCCCCTTCGATGAAACGCGCAGCCATGTGCAGCGTGTGCTGGCCTATTCCTGGATTTATGCCTCAAGGCTCGGCCTGCCGGCGCCAAGCCTTGATCAATTGGTGCAAGGTGAATTCCCGCGCTTCCTGTCAACGGAGGAAGTGGTCGCGCTTTTGGCCGAAGCGCCGGCGCGGCTGCGCTGAACCCGCCCCACGGTGCGCGGTCTTAGCGCACCGTGTTTCAGACTGCCGTTTGGCGCCTCAGATCGCCTTGGCTGCGCGTAGGGCAGCGATTTCCGCCGCCGTAAAGCCAAACTCACCCAGAACCTGATCGGTATGCTCACCGCGTTCCGGGGTTGGGGTGCGCGCGCAGGCAACGCCGGCAATCTGCATCGGCGCCCGCACCAGGGCGATTTCACCAAGGGCGGGGTGCGCCACCGGCATCGCCATGCCCAGATGCTTCACCTGCGTATCGGCGAAAACCTGATCCATGGAATAGACCGGGCCGCTCGGCACGCCGGCCTTGTTCAAGCCTTCCACCCATTCGGCGGTGGTCTTTTGTATCAAGCGCGATTGCAGCAGCGCATTGGTCTTGTCGCGATTGGTGTGGCGCGACTTGTCGGTGGCAAAGGCGGGGTCCTTGGCTTCTTTTTCAATGCCAAGGGTCGCCACAATGCGATCCCACATTTGCTGCCCGCCACCGGCCAGATTCATCAGCCCATCCTTGGTGCGGAACAGGCCGGTCGGCGTGGTTGTCGGATGGTCATTGCCGGCCTGGCCGGGGATATCGCCCTTCATGGTCCAGCGGGTTGCCTGGAAATCCATCATGGCGATCATGGCTTCCAAAAGGCTGGTATGCACCCAGCGGCCCTTGCCGGTGACTTCGCGTTCCAACAGCGCCACCAGAATGCCGATTGCGGTGTAAAGCCCCGCGGTCAAATCCGCGACAGGAATACCCGCGCGCACCGGGCCTTGGCCGGGCAGGCCGGTGACACTCATGATCCCACCCATGCCCTGCGCGATCTGGTCAAAGCCCGGTCGCTTGGCATAGGGCCCATCCTGGCCGAAGCCGGAAATTGAGCCCAGCACAATGCGCGGGTTCACCGCCGATAGCGCGGCGAAATCAATGCCCAAACGCTCCTTCACATCCGGGCGGTAATTTTCCACCACGACATCGGCCTTGGCGACCATGCGGCGAAAGGCGGCCAGGCCCTCGGGCGATTTCAAATTGAGCGTCATGCCGCGCTTGTTGCGGTGCGTGTTCTGGAAATCCGGCCCATGGCGTTCCCCGCCCAGACCCTTCCCCGTATCCACCTCATCGGTGGCTTCCACCTTGATCACATTCGCCCCCCAATCGGCCAATTGGCGCACGCAGGTGGGGCCGGAACGGACGCGCGTGAGGTCAAGCACGGTAAAGCGGGAAAGCGGCATCATGGCAGGGTCTCCAGGAAAATTCGGTGCCTTGTTGGCATTGCCGCCGCCCCCGGGCAAGAGACCGGGTTGACGCGCCCGCGCCGCGCGCTACCCATGCGCCCATCAAACCCTGAGGATATGACCATGAGCGAAGATCTGCTGCACGAAATCCGCGAAGGCGGCATTGCCTGGACCACGTTTAACCGCCCGCAGGCGCGCAATGCCATGACCTTCGCCATGTATGCGCGGCTTGCTGAATTGGCCGATGAAATCAGCGCTGACCCCGCGATTCGCGTGTGGGTAATTATGGGCGCGGGCGGCAAGGCTTTCGCGTCCGGCACCGATATCTCCCAATTCCGTGAATTCCGCACCGCCGAGGATGCGCTGAATTACGAAGCCCGCATTGATAAGGTGCTGGGCGCGCTTGAACGCTGCACCAAGCCCGTGATCGCGGCCATCACCGGTGCTTGCACCGGCGGCGGGCTTGGCATTGCCGGCTGCTGCGATATCCGCATTGCCGATAAGGGCGCACGCTTCGGCCTGCCGATTGCGAAGACGCTCGGCAATATTCTCAATATGCATAATTTCGCGCGCTTCTATGCGCTGGTTGGCCCTGCCGCCGTGACGGAAATGATCATGACCGCGCGGTTGTTCAGTGCCGATGAGGCGAAGCATATCGGCCTGATTTCCGAAATGCTGGAAACCCCGGATGATGTGGCTGCGCGCGCCATGGAATTGGCGACCAATATCTCAACCCTTGCGCCGCTCACGCTGCGCGCCACCAAGGAAGCGATCCGCCGCTTGCGCAAGGCAACGAGCGAGGTTGAGGGTGATGATCTGGTGACCATGTGCTTCACCAGCGCGGATTTCCAGGAAGGGGTCAGCGCCTTCCTGAACAAGCGCGCCCCGCAATTTACGGGGCGCTGATTTCACAAGAAGCCGGGAGGAAACAATGAAAAGTAATCTGACGCGCCGGGGCCTCGGTGCGCTTTCCCTTGCGGGTTTGTTGCCCGCAACGGCCAGGGCGCAGCAGGATTATCCTTCACGCGCCATCACGATGCTGGTGGGCTTCGCGCCGGGCGGCGGCACCGATATCATTTCGCGCCTGCTGCAACCCTTTTTGCAGGATGAGTTTCGCCAGACCATTGCGGTGGAAAACCGCCCCGGCGCTTCGGGCACGCTTGCGGTCACAGCGCTGTCTCGTGCGCGGCCCGATGGCTATACGATGTTGATGACGACCATCAGCGCTTCCGCCGTGGTGCCGCCGCTGATGAACCCGCCACCCTACGACATCTATCGCGATCAGGTGGCGGTGGTGCATGCCGCGACGGTGCCGCTGGTCGCCGTGGTGCCGCTCAATGGACCATCAGCGACGATGCGGGACTTGCTTGAACGTGCGCGGCGTGAACCGGGGGTGCTGAACTACTCATCCTCAGGCGTTGCGACACAGCAGCATCTGGCGGCGGAATTGCTTTCCTCCTCGGCTGGTGTGCGCATGACGCATGTGCCCTTTCGCGGCACGGGCCAGGCGGTGAATGAAATCCTGGCGGGGCGCATAGACCTCGCCATTGATACGCTGCCGACATACCTGCCGCATATCCGCGCGGGGCGTGTGCGTGCCCTGGCGGTGACTTTGCCGCAGCGTGTGGAGTGGTTGCCTGATGTGCCAACCGTGGCGGAACTCGGCTTTCCAGGTTTTGACGCCAATGTTTGGTACATGCTGATGGGCCCGCCCGGCCTGCCGGCGCCGATTGCCGAACGCTGGGTGGCGGCGGTCAACAAGGCTTTCGCTGATACCACGCTGCGCCAACGCGTGCGCGATGCCGGCTTTCTTATCGGCGGCGGCAGTCAGGCCGATGCCGCGGCCATGCTGAAAAACGATGCCGAGCGTTACGCCGCTTTGGTTCGCGGGGCGAATATCAAGCTCGATTGATCAGCTTGTCGAAGTGATGGCCGGCGCCAGCGCCGTGGATTTCGCCGCCGAGTGGGCGGGGTTGCGGAAACGCAGCTCCCCACCCGGCACGGCGTCAGGTGGTGCCAGGCCGAAAAGCTCGGCGCGCGAAGAACAGGCCGCCGCCACCACGCGCCGCGCGGCGTGGCCCGCCAGAAAGCGCCGCACCGCGCCTTCCAGCGCCAAATCATCGCGCAGGCTTCGCCATTCGGCGCGGTCCATATCTTCAATAAAGACCGAAACAATGCCGGGTTTCGCCCCCGATAGCCGCGCTGCCGCCGCACTCGCCATGTGCGCGGCCACTGCATCTGAAATGCTGTTTTCCTGACCGGCGCGCGCGGCCAGCACGAATACCGAACCGCCGGCGGGGTCGCCCGTCACAGCCAAATGCGCCTCTGGCCCGAATTGCTGACGCAGCCGCCCAGGAAGTGGGTCAGCCTGCGCGCCGGCCAGCACCAGCGGGTCAAGCTTCAGCACCGCATCCGCGCTGCTATCCTGACGTTTTTCGGCGGCCAGCATGGCCATGATGCGGCGCTGCAATTCCGCGGCCTTGTCCGGGCCGGCAAGCCCATCGGGCAGCGTCATGCGCAGCACATAACGGCCAGGATGCGCGGCCAGCCAGGTTTGCAATTCGGGATTGACGCTATCCATCAGCGCATACCAATGCCCGCGCTGCACGGGCCGGCCTTCCTCGGCCGAAAGCGTCTCACACACCACTTCCGCCACCGCGCCGCCGCGGCTGATCGTCAGATCATGCGCGCTGTCTTCCGCAAGGCCGGTGAAGCGCACCTCAAAACCCTGCGCGCGATAAAGCGCGGCTGAGCGCAGCAGATGGAAAAGCGGGATCAAGGTTGCCTCACCGGAAAGCCCTTCCGTGATGGCAGAGCGCAGCTTGTCTCGCCGCGCTTCCGGCAGGCCATTGGCCAGGCGCACCGCTTCCGCCGCGAAGCCCAGCGCGCGGCGTTCCGCGCTGCCCTGCGCCGTGCCGCGCGCAGCGCGCGCGAGGGCAAATTCCAAGGCATGCCGATGCTGCGTGGCGCGGCCCTGAAAGGCGCTGGCCTGGGCACGGCGCCCCAAATCCGCAAGCCGCTCCGCCCAAAGATCAGCGCCCACCAGCCGGAGGAAATCCGGCATGGCCTTGGTATCGGCGGCGGTTGCGGCAGTCGGCATGGCAAGACCCTCGGGGCGCGAAGCCGGAAAGCTGGCTTCACGCGGATACGCGTTAACAGCGCCAAGCCAGCCTCATCTTTGCGCCAGCGCATGGGCGCCGGGGGGGTCGGTCTTTATGCCGATGCAGGTCAAATACCCCGCCGCCCCAGGGGGGCGTCAAGCTTTAATCCTAAGGCGCGCCGATTTGCCGCAGCACCATGGCTTCGGTCAGCACTTCGGGCAGGATCACGGCCTCCCCCCCGCCCGGCGGCCAGAACAGGTAAAGCGGCACGCCTTCCCGGCCATGGGCGCGGAGCAAGCCGGCGATGGCGGGATCGCCGCGCGTCCAATCCGCCTTCAGATAGACAATGCCGCGCGCTGCCATGGCCGCCTGCACGGCCTCCCGCCTCAGCGCGATGCGTTCATTCACCTGGCAGGTGATGCACCAGGCGGCGGTGACATTCAGGAACACGCCCTTGCCCTCGGCGCGCAGCGCCTCAACCCGCGCGGGGTTCCAGCTTTCGGCGGTCTCGGTCGCGGCGGGCGGGGGCGGCGCGGCAGTCAGCCCAAAGGGCAGCGCGATCAGCAGGGCAAGCGCGCCAAGCACCGCGCCAAGCTGGGCGCCGCGCCGGCCATCCTGCTGCGCCCGACCCAGCACCCAGGCGCCAAGTGCGAGGCCGAGCCCACCCGCGAGCGCCACCGCCACGCCGGGCCAACCGCTTTGCGCCCAAAGCACCCAAACCAGCCAAAGTGCCGCGCCATACATGGGCCAGGCCATGATATGCTTCAGCCTTTCCATCCAGGGGCCGGGTCGGGGCAGCCTGCGGGCCAGGCCCGGCGCCAGCGCGAGGATCAGGGTCGGCGCCGCCAACCCAAGGCCAAGGGCGACAAAGACCGCGATAGTCGCCGGCGCCGGCATGACCAAGGCCGCGCCAATCGCCGCCGCCATGAAGGGGGCGGTGCAGGGGCTCGCCACCAGCACCGCCAGCGCCCCGGTGGCAAAACTGCCCAGGAACCCGCCGCGTGCCGCGAGATGCCCGCCCGCGCCGATGGGCCCACCCAGCGCAAAAACGCCCGATAGGTTCAGCCCGACGGCCAGCATCAGCCAGGCAATCGCCAGCACAAACACGGGTGAGGTGAATTGGAACCCCCAGCCCAGCGCCATCCCGGCACCGCGCAGTGCCAGCAAAAGCCCGGCCAAAGCCGCGAAACTCACCACCGCCCCGGCGGTATAGGCCGCCGCTTCCAGCCTTATGGCACCCCGCGCCGCGCCGCCGAGCCGCGCCAAGGCCATGGCCTTCATGGCGAGGACTGGGAAAACGCAGGGCATCAGGTTCAGGATAACCCCGCCGATCAGGGCAAAAACCAGCGCCTGCCATAGCGGCAGGAAGGCCGAGCCCGGCAGCAGGGGTATTGCGATGTCATAGCCAAGCCGCCGCCCGCCCTGATCGGTGATCAGCAGCACGCCTTCCAGGGTGGTCAGGTTCTCGGGCCTTTCGGCGCGTTTCAGGGTCAATTCCAGCCAATCCGGCCCTTGGGTCAGGCTTTGCGGCGCGGGATGATCCAAAAGCCCGCCTTGGCCCGGAATGAAGTGCGCTTCCTTGAGGCTCTCCCGCCCAAGCCCCGGCCCGGTCAGGCGCAGCCGCAGCGTATCGCCCGCGATGCTGGCGCTGGCCTGCCAGGGGGAGGGACGCGGCAGGGCAGCGGCAGCGCCCTCAAAAAGCGGCGCCAGATCGGGGTTCGTTTGGGCTTCAGCCACCACCGGCAGATCAAGCCGGAAACTGCCTTCTTCGGGGATGCAGACATCATCGCAGACAAGCCAGGTCGCCTCTGCCGAGATGCTGAAGACCTCCCCCGCACGCAAGCTGGCGGGCGGCGTGATTTGCATCGGCAAAACCACTTCGCCGTAATAGCCAAAACTCATCAGCGGGCCGAAGGGGATCGCTTGCGGCGTGGGCCAGGCGATGGGGCCGGCTTGGGTGTCCTCCGGCAGGGTGAGCGTGATTTCGGTGGGCGCCCCGGCATCCCCGGCATGGCGCCAATAACTATGCCAGCGCGGCGCCAGCCGGATGCGCAGGCCAAGCTGAAACACCTGCCCCGGTGCGATGGCGAGATGATCCGCAACCAATGTCACCCGCGCGCGCGGGCTTTCCTGCGCCGCGCTTTCCAACGCACGCGCCGGCAGCCAGGGCAGCAGCAGGGCAAGCAGGGTGGCGAGGAAGCGCATGCCCCATAAAGGGGCGCGAAAGGGGCTTGGTGCAAGCCTGGAAATGAGAATAGGCTCGGCGCGTTAGGTATTGGTTAATCTTTACCGGTGAGGTTCCAGCATGCGCAAAATCCTCCTGGCTGCTTTCCTGCTTTTCTCCCTGCCTTTGGCGGCGCAGGAACCGCCGCAATGCATTGAAGCGCGCGAAGGGCAATTGGCCTGTATGGCCGGCAAGCAATGTGTCTGCCGCTTCATGCGGGGTGGCAGCATGACCGGGCGGCCAGATCGCTTCGCCTGGGATTGCGGCATCAATCGCCCGAATTGCCCGCCTGATCCTAATGTCGTGCAGCAGCCAGGCTACGCGCCGCCGATTGGTGGGGTTTATGTGAACCCACCCAATTTTCCGCATAGCCCGGGCCCCATGCCGCCGCGCCCAGGTCCGGGGCCGCGCTGAGACCAAAACCCCTCGTAGCTTGATCACGCGCTGCTAATGCCGCCTCCTGTTACCTTCGCGCTTCAGGGCATATGACCCGCAGGGCCGCATCCTGACGCAACGAAGTCACCTGCACCGTGCCTTCCTGAATGATCGGAGCCTCCCGACATTTATCGCCGAAAAGGGCGTCAATCGTGGCGCGGTGAGCTTCGGCTGTTCCTCGTCCACGCCCGAGGCTGTCAAAGTAAAGCGGGGCGCGATGAACGGTGATCACGCGCACGCTGTCTTCGTGGATTGGGTGAGGCTCCACCCGCAGGGTGCCCATGCTCAGCGCCATCGTGGCGTCCATCCGGGCACAACCCATCAGCGAAAGCCCCATGGCAGCGGCAGCGATTAGTTTAATCATCGGTCAATTCTCCGTTCCGCGAACAATCTGACGAACTGACCTCATCATGTCATATGGTATCTTTCCTCATTCCCGGTAAGCGCGCTTGAAAACGCTCCGGCCCAGCAACTCGAATGCTTGATTGCGAAGCAAGGGCGGTTCACACGTCCAAAAAAATTGTCAGATGCCCCACCCATGCTGCCTGAATTACCCGTTTCCGAGGCGCTGCCGGCGCTGCGCGC
>JBIIIE010000422.1:0-2507 GCA_044235135.1 Roseomonas sp.
CGAGGCCTTGCTCGCTGCCGCTGGCGGGCATGACATGCTGGTAGTGGGCCGCGATTCGACCTTGGGGCGAGAGGAGGCGGATGATGGCCTTTCCCCCACCATTGAAGCCCTGCTGCATGACCGCACGCGCCCTTTACTCGTAATTCCGCCCGGAGCGCGCTTTGATCCCGCCAATGGCGCGCTGGTGGCTTATGATGGCTCACCAGGCGCCATGCGCGCCGTGCAGCTTTTCGCGCTACTCGGGCTTGGGCGCTGTGGCGCCACCGTGTTGAGTGTCGCGGATGATGAAGCGGAAGCCGCTGCCCTGGCGGGCACAGCGGCAGGTTTTTTGCAGCGCCATGATGTCGCGGCGAAGGCGCTGCCCGTGATTGGCACGCATCCGGTGGAAGCGCTTTTGGCGGAAGCCGCCGCCATGCCGGCGGGGATGTTGGTAATGGGTGCTTATGAGCATACTGGGCTACGTGCGCTCTTCACCGGTTCTGCGACCAAGCATTTGCTGCGCCGCGCGCCCTGCGCGATTTTCGCGGCGCATTAGGCGGGCGGGAATTCCTCAGGCAAAGCACAAATCCGCCGCCGCACCAGCCAGGCGGAAAAGCGCGGATTGGCCGTCAGCATCGCGAAGGGAATAACGCATATCAGGCTGATCAGCACCGGAGCCGCCACCAGCGATGCGGTGAAGGACACCGCCGCGAAAACAAAGCTCAACGCCAAACCGGTCAGCGTCGGCGCCCAGAATTGCTTGAGTGCATCAGCAAACCCGATGCCGCGTTCGCTGCGATTTTGCGGCGCCCAACCCATGCGCATGCCAAAGGGCATCGCCATCAGGAACAAGCATTGGCTCATCAGCCGCGCGGGTTCCATGAAGGTGGTGAAGACCAACTCCGCCAAAGCGCCACGCAGGAATTGCGCGCGCCCGCCATAGCGCGCGGCAAGATCAGGCTTCAGCAAAACCTCGACATAGCCAGCAAGCTTTGCGGCGTAATGGCAGCACCAGCCGGCGAAAAGCAGCGCGAGCAGCGCGCCAATGGGCGTGGACTCTCCGCCACCACTCAAGCCATTGAACGCCGCCAGCAATAGGATCGCGACATAAAAAGGCGCGCTCAGAAACAGCAAAATCGCCTGCACCAATTGCCAGCGCGCCATCGGCGTCAGCCCCGGCAGCCGCAGCAGCGCCAGATACTGCATATTGCCCGCCGCCCAGCGCAAATCACGCGTGATGAAATCCGCATAGCTTGGCGGATTGCCTTCGCTGCTGCCGGCATCATCAGGCAAGACACGCACCTTCCAGCCAGCGGCGTGCAAGCGCGTTGCCTCCACCTGATCGTGGGAGAGGATATGCGACCCATCGGCCAGGGTTTCCAGGCGCGCATGGGCGCGAAACGGCGCGATGCGGATAACGGCGTTATGGCCCCAATAGGGCCCCTCATCACCCTGCCACCAGGCCTGGCCGGTGGCCCAGGCGCGCATGCCCTGGCGCATGCCGAATTGAAACAGGCGTGGAAATCCTGCCTTGGTCGGCCTGCCGTGAATAAGCTGTTGCAGGATGGCGAGCTTCGGGTCTGCCTCCATGCAGGCAACCAGGCGCAGCACGGCATCTGCCGTCATTTCTGAATCCGCATCCAGGCACAGCATGAATTCATGCCCATCCGCGTGATGGTCCAGAAATTCCATCACATTGCCGGATTTGAAGCCGGTGTTTTGCGCGCGGCGTCGGTAATGGGTTGCAATCGGTTGCGCAGCGGCAAAGGCGCGGCAGGCGGCTTCCTCGGCCAGCGCATCGCTGCCTTCGGGTGTGTCAGACAGGAACCAAAGCGAAAAGCGCTCTGCCGCACCGGCAGCCGCCAGCCCCGCCAGCAAACGCGCAAGGGGCGGCAGTACCAGCGCCATGTCTTCGCGCCGGATGCAAATGGCAATCGCGGTGCGGGCTTCAGGCAAGCCAGGGCGCGCATGGGCCAGCGCCGGCAGCACGGCAACAACGGGGTCTCGCGCAAACAGCAATATGCCAAGCCCGATCAGCGCATTGCCCGCCGAAAGCGCCGCCCAAGGCAGCGTGCCCGCAATGCAGATCAGGATCAGCATTTCCGCCACGGTCCAACCGCCCGGCGCCAGCGTGGCCCAGGCCAGCCAGAAAAGCCCCGCCATGATGGCGATGGCGAGGGCCAGAAAGGCGATGCGTCGCGGCAGGATGGGCGCTTTGGTCACGGTGCTGGCTTATGCCGTGACCAAAGCGGCTTGGCGATATGCCTGCGCGATCAGTCTATCTGCGCGCCGGAAGCGCGCACCACTGGCGCCCAGATTTCAACCTCTCGCTTCATGAAGGCGTCATAGTCTGCGGGGCCAAGCGGCCAGGGTTCTGCGCCGTAATCACGCACGCGCTGGGCGATGGTGGGATCATTCAGCGCGGCGACAATCTCCGCCCCCAGCCTTTCGCGAATGGCCGCCGGCACGCCGGCCGGGGCGGTGATGCCATACCAGGAAGCGACATCGAAATTCGGCACCCCCTGTTC
>JBIIIE010000098.1:0-9056 GCA_044235135.1 Roseomonas sp.
GTGAAGGTGGTGTCAACCTTCGTTTTTCACTTTGTCCTGTTTGGTGTTTTGGCCACGCGCATGGGGCTTGGCCAGTTTTTCATTGATCTGGCTTCCATCATTGCCGGGCGCTATCCGGGCGGGCCTGCCAAGGTTGCCGTGGTATCCTCTGCCATGTTTGGCAGTATCAGCGGTTCTTCGATTGCGAATACCGTCACCACGGGATCACTCACCATCCCTGCCATGAAACGCGTTGGCTATAAGCCGCATTTCGCCGGTGCAGTGGAAGCGGCGGCGAGTGCTGGTGGGCAGATCACGCCACCCATCATGGGGGCTGCTGCCTTTGTGATGATTGAATTTCTCAATATTCCGCTGACAACCCTGCTGATCGCCGCCGCGATTCCGGCGGCCATGCATTTCTGGGGTGTCTTTGTGCAGGTGCATTTCGAAGCGAAGCGCCTTGGGCTGCGCGGCATGCCGGAAACTGAGATTCCAAAACTATGGCCAACCATCAAAAACGGTTGGCCAACGGTCATTCCCCTGGTGCTGTTGGTGGGCGTGATTGTGGAAGGCTTCACGCCCTATCTCGCGGCTTTCACCGGCATCACCGCCTGCATTGTAGTTGGTTTCCTCAATCCCCGAAATCGTCTGACGCTGCGCGATTTGTGGGATGCGTTTGATCTAGGGTCGCGTTACGCACTTGCAGTGGGTGCTGCCGCGGCAGCGGTTGGGATTGTGGTGGGTGTTGTCACCCTGACCGGCGCGGGATTTCGCATTTCCTTCATGGTGACGCAGGCAGCCGCGCAAACGGCGGAATTCTTCCGGCCCGTTGTTGAAATGCTGCCCGCCAGCATGGCTTCCATGCAGGGGCTGACACTGTTCCTGACGCTGGTTTTTGTCGCCCTTATCTGCATTGTCATGGGCTGTGGTATTCCAACCACGGCGCTTTACATTGTGCTGGCCGCAATTGCCGCACCCGCGGTGCAGCAGCTTGGCGTGCCGCCGCTCGCCGCGCATCTTTTCATTCTCTATTTCGGCATTTTGGCGGATCTGACGCCACCCGTCTGCGTCGCGGCCTATGCGGCGGCAGGGATTGCAGGATCAAATCCCTTCAAGACAGGGCTCACTGCCTTTCGGCTTGGGCTTGCCAAGGCGACCGTACCGTTTGTTTTTGCCTATTCACCGGTGATGCTGATCATGGTGGATGGCTTCACCTGGGGCGCTTTCCTGTTCACCACCATCAGCTGCGCGATTGGCGTGCTGGTCTTGGGCATTGGCATGACAGGCTATGCCTTCACCCATATGGGGTTTGGTGCCCAGGCCGTGCTGGTGGTTTCGGCGTTATTGATGATTTCGCCGAATATCCCCACGACGCTGACAGGCGCCGCCTTGGCGCTGCCGATTTTCCTGCTGAACTGGCGTCAATCGCGCCGCGCCGCACCAAGCTGAGCTTTCACGCTTCTTCCAATACCGCGCGCAGCTTGTGCAGCAGGGCTTCGCGCGCGGCATCATCCCGTGCGTTTTCCGTGGCGCTTTCAATCGCCAGCATCAGCGCCGCGCGCTGATTATGCCAATCGGGGCGCATGCTCCGCGCCGGGTCCGCGCGCCGCCCCTTGGTATCCTGGCGCCTGGGCCTCCTGCCTTGCGGTAGTGTCCATCGCTCATCCAGAACAGGCATGATCATCTGATCTGCCGCAGCAATGCCGCCGTCGATCAAGCGTTTCGCAAGCGCTTCCATCGCTGGCGCTTCGCCGTGCATCAGAAACACACCCCCGGAAACACGGCCCCTCGCCCCCAGCCAGCGCGCCAATTCGGCCGCATCAGCATGGCCGGAGAAATCACGAATCTCGGTGATTGTCGCCTCAACACGGATGGTCTCGCCTTGAATGCGGACCTCGCGCTTGCCTTCCTGCAACAGCCGCCCAAGCGTGCCTTCCGCCTGATAGCCTGTCAGCATCACCGTCGCGGTGGGGCTCCATAGCCAGCGCTTCAAATGGTGGCGAATGCGCCCGGCATCGCACATGCCAGACCCCGCGATGATGATGTGAAACCCCTCGGCTTCCGCGATGCGCCGGCTTGCTTCGCCACTTTCGGTTGGGCGGATCAATGGCGAACGCAGGGCCTGGGCGATGGCAGAACCGTTCTCAAGCGCCGCCGCATGTTCCAGGAACACCTCCGTCGCGCGGATGGCAAGCGGGCTGTCCATGAAAATCGGCACCTGAGGAATCGTGCCGGCCTGCATCAGCGTCACCAGATCCCAACAGATTTCCTGCGTGCGTTCCACCGCGAAGGCCGGGATCAGCAACACACCATCGGGCTTGGCCGCCGCCTGCACAATGGCTGCCAACTTCGCGCGCCGCGCGGCATGGTCAAGGCAGGGCTTGTCCTCATCGCCATAGGTGCTTTCCAGGAATACATGATCCAAGGCGCCTGGCGCTTCCGCTTCATGGTGAAACACCGAACAATCCGGCCCCAGATCGCCCGAGACCAGCACGCGCACCGGCGCATCCTTGCCATCGCTGCATTCAATTTCGATGGAAGCCGAACCCAGCATATGCCCCGCATTCCACCAGCGCGCCCGCACCCCAGGCAGGGGTTCTACCCAGCGGTCAAACGGGGTGGCGCGAAAGGCCGGGATCACCGCCGCCGCATCCGCAACCGTGTAAATTGGATACACAGGCGCGCGCCCCTTGCGGCGGTTGCGACGATTGAGCTGCGCCACCTCCATTTCCTGCACATGGCCGGAATCGGGCAGCATCACGGCGCAAAGATCTGCTGTTGCGGCGGTGGCGTGGATCACGCCCCTGAACCCGGCTGCTCTCAGCTTGGGCAGCAGGCCGGAATGGTCGATATGCGCATGCGTCAGCAGTACCGCATCAATTTCGCGTGGGTTGAAGGGAAATTCCTCCCAATTCAGGGATTTCAGCGTCTTTGGTCCCTGGAACATGCCGCAATCCACCAAAAACCGGGCGCGGCCCGTATCAAACAGCAGGCAATAGCCGGTCACAGTCCGCGCCGCGCCACATACCTGAACAGAAATTCCCATGATCCCCCCCATTCCATTCCGGCGTTTTGCGCGCCGCCGATCACTTGCCGTGTAACTGGCGCTAATTTGTCTTGATCCAGCGCAAAATCGGTAGGAAACTGATTACCAGCGGGCGAGGGCCGAAAGAAGCCCCGCGCCGCGAAGGCAAAGCAGGACGGCAGGCAACAATGAACCCGCTTGATGTCACACGTTCGATGATGGATGGCCTTGGGGCCGAAGGGGATGTCTGCATGAAATGCGGATCACGCTCCCTTGGGCTATGCGCACCGCTCGATGCCGCTGCCTTGGATGACATGGCAGCGGATAGCGAAAGGGTCACGCTCGAAGCCCGCGCGCCGATTTTCCATCAGGGTGATGATGCGCGCTACGTCTATACGTTGACCGAAGGCACGGCGCGCCTGATGCGCGTATTGCCGGATGGCCGGCAGGCCGCGATCGGCTTTCGCTTCGCGGGTGACATATTGGGCTTCAGTCCTGGCGAGGAACACGCCTTCGGCGCGGAAATGCTGACTGGTGGCAGAGTCTGCCGCATGGAACGCCGCCGGTTGGAGCAATTGTTCCGCCGCTACCCGCTATTGGAACGCCGCTTCCTTGACCTCTGCACGCGCGAATTGGCGCAAAGCCAGGAACATATCATGGCGCTTGGCCGCTTCACCGCGGAAGAACGCGTTGCCGCCTTTCTGCTTTCGCTGGTGGATGCGCAGCGTCGCCGTGGCAATCGCGGGCCGGTTTTTGATCTGCCGGCAACGCGCGCCGATATCGGCGAATTCCTTGGCCTGACGCTGGAAACCGTGAGCCGCGCCATTTCAAGCTTCCGCCGCCGCAACCTGATCCGCCTGCATGGGCAAAGCGGCATTGAAATTCTGAATGAAGCCGCGCTGACCGCCCTTGGCACAGGCGAGGGTGAAGACGCGGCCTGAGAAGCACGGCATTCACGGGTGCGTGCTGCTGCGATAGACTTCGCGCAGCATAAGGAAACCGCCCATGTCCGATTTGCCGCTTCAGGTGGATATTGCCGAAGAAGGCCCGCGCGAGGGCTTTCAGATCGAAAAAAACCCTATCGCCAGTGCCGACAAGATCGCGCTGATTGATGCGCTTTCGGCAACCGGCCTCAAGCATATTCAGGTGGCGTCCTTTGTCTCACCCAAGCTGGTGCCGGGCTGGGCCGATGCGGAAGCAGTGGTTGCCGGCTTCAGACCCAAGCCTGATATTCACTACACGGCGCTCTGGTTCAACGCGGCGGGGTTGGATCGCGCGCTGGCCTTCAAGGATCGGCTGCATCTTTTCGGATCCATCAGTCTTGCGGCGTCTGAGGCGTTCTCGCTCAAGAATCTGAACCGCGATCGCGCCGGTCAGATTGAGGCCATGCGCAAGCAAACCGCTGCGCATATCGCCGCTGGCGTGCCAGTGACGCGCATTGGCCTGCAAGCGGCCTTTGGCTGCAATTATGCCGGCGATGTCGCGCCCGCGCAGGTCATGGCAGCGATTTCGGATGGCTTGGAAATTGCTGCGGAAGCCGGTGTGACCATTCGCGATTTGACGCTGGCCGATACCATGGGCTGGGCCAATCCGCACCAGATCGAAACCGTGATTGGCGAAGTGCGCAGCCGCTGGCCGGATTTGCGGCTAGCGCTGCATTTGCACGACACACGCGGGCTTGGCATTGCCAATGCGATGGCGGGGCTGCGCATGGGGGTGGCGCGTTTTGATGCCGCGGTGGGTGGACTTGGCGGCTGCCCCTTCGCCGGCCAGCCAGGCGCGCCCGGTAATATCGCGACCGAGGAATTGGCGTTGCTCTGTGCCGAGCTTGGCATTGCAACCGGTATTGACCTGGAAGCGCTGGTGGAAGCGGGCAGGCTTGCGGAACGCATCCTGGATCGGCGCTTGCCAAGTGCTGTGCTGCGGGGCGGGACCCTGGCGCGGTTTCGCGCGCGCGCGGCGTAAATTAATGTCGGCAGATGCACGCCGCTTCGCGCCTGCGGTGGCGCGCAACAAGGCAGCAATTACCGAAGCCTTGGCGCGCCATTTGCCGGCACCTGGTCTTGTTTTGGAAATCGCGAGCGGTTCCGGTGAACACGCGCTGCATTTCGCAGCGCATTTCCCGGGGCTGCGCTTTCAGCCAACCGATCCTGATGCGGCTGCCCTTGCCAGCATTGCAGCGTGGCGAGAGGAAGCGCAGCTTGCCAATCTTCTGCCGCCACTGATGCTGGATGTGATGGCCGATACTTGGCCGGTGCAAAGGGCTGATGCGGTGGTCTGCATCAACATGATCCATATCGCGCCCTGGGAAGCGACAGCAGCGCTGATGCGGGGTGCCGCGCGTATCCTTTCGCCGCATGGAATGCTGTTTCTTTATGGCCCCTTCAAACAGGCTGGTGAGCATACCGCGCCCAGCAATGCGGAATTTGATGCAAGCCTGCGCGCCCAGGATGCGCGCTGGGGTGTACGAGACCTGGAAGCGGTGGCGTGCGCCGCCAGCGCCGCAGGTTTCGCCGCGCCAGTGATCGAATCCATGCCGGCGAATAACCTGTCGGTGATTTTTCGCCGGCTGCCGTGAAGCTTCAATGTGACAGCAGCACTGGTATCGTCATTTCCCGCAACAGGCTGCGCGTCACGCCGCCCAGAATGAATTCACGCAAGCGCGAATGCCCATAGGCACCCATCACCAGCAAATCCGCGCCCATGTCACTTGCGTGATTGAGCAACAGCGCAGAATCTGAAACATCATCCGCCACTGCCTTGGCGACTTCCACCATCAGCCCATGGCGCGCCAAATGCCGCGCGATATCGGCACCAGGTTCTTCGCCATGCGCACCAAGACCGCGCTTGGGATTGGCCAGGAAAACTGTAGTAGTGTCCGCCTTGGCGATCAGCGGCAGGGCATCATGCAGTGCGCGGCTGGCTTCGCGGCTTGCATTCCACCCGACCAGGACACGCTTGCCAATGCTGTTGAAATTACCGGCAAAGGGAATGGCGAGCACCGGGCGCCCTGAATCGAACAATACCGTTTCAAGCAGGCCGGCATTGTCGCTTTCCGGATCATCCTGCCCCAGGACCAGAAGATCAGCATAGCGGCCATGCAGCGCCAGAATTTCCGGCGTGGTGCCCTCCACCTGGCGCCATTCACCCATGATGCCTTCACGCGCCAGCGTTGCTTCAAATGCCGCCTTCAGCTTCACGCCGGCGGCCAAAGCGGATTGGCGCATCTGTTCCATCAACTCCGCGATCACCGCGCCACCACCACCGCCATCACCCATGGCCATGACCGGGATTGCGACGTCAATCACCTGCAACGCTGTCAGATGCGCCCCATGCTGGCGCGCGAGCGACGCCGCGATATCAAGCCGCGCCTGGGCACGCGGCGATTGATCCAGATGGACGAGAATTTCACAGAACTTCATCTCAGCCTCCTCCCGAGGAATGGCGCCTGGATAGTCGGGATCGTCGGCCGCTGTTTTGATGAATGTCAAGTTCCGTGTGGCTTAATCTTCTTCCGGACGTTTCCAGGTAATGAACCAACCGACATCTCCTGGCATGCCGCCCGGCCAATCAAGGATCTGTACCTTCACCTGAAAGCCGCGAGGCGCCAATTCACGTTCATAGAATTCATAGGCGCGCTTCGGAAAGCCGCTCAATCTCTCACGCCAGGCCGGATCATGGCTGGTGATGGACCGCCCCTGATCCGGCAGCCATTCGGACGGAAAGCGCATCACCAGCGCTTCCTTCTCACCAGCATCCACGGCACGGCGCACGAGGGTCGCGATACGATCCAGCGCATCGGGTGCGATCTCACGCGCTTCAAAGGCTTCGCGCAGCTTTTCCTGCTCGGCGCGCCGTGCTGCTGCCTCGGCCTGCTCAGCGGCCTCGGAAGCACGCTTCTTGCCATCCACATAATCCCAGATGGATTGGGCGCTGAAATTCTGGTTCGGTAAGGTCATGATCCTGTGCCTTTTCCTTTGGCAGTCTTGTGGAGGGATATACCGAGAATTTCCTTGATCTACATCACAGCCCTAGCGGCCTTCGAAATGTGGCGCGCGCTTTTCCAGCATGGCATCCACTGCTTCCCCGTGATCCCGCGTGCCATGCGCCAAAGCCTGATAAGCCGCCGACATTTCCAACAAGGTTGAAAGCCGCGTGTGCTGGCTTTCACGCAGCAAGCGCTTGGTCAGCCGCACCGCTTGCGGGGGATTGGCCGCGATCTTATTGGCAATCACGCGTGCCGCATCCAGCAGCGCGTCCGGTGCGACCACTTTCGAAACCATGCCACACGCCAGCGCTTCGGCGGGGCCTATGGTCTCCCCGGTCAAAGACAATTCCAAAGCCTTCGACATGCCAACCACTTTCGGCAGCAAATAGGCACCGCCATCACCTGGCACGATGCCAACCTTGACGAAGCTTTCGGCAAACAGTGCCTTTTCGCTGGCAACGCGAATATCGCACATCAGGGCAAGGTCAAGCCCCGCACCAATCGCCGGGCCATTCACCGCCGCGATGGTCGGGATATCCAATTCATAAAGCGCCAGCGGAATCAATTGAATCCCTCGACGATAGGATTCGCGAATTTCCGCCCCCGTGCCACCGCCGGTGATCCCAGTCTTGTCGCGCATGCCCTTCAGATCACCGCCGGCACAAAAGGCGGAACCCGCACCAGTGACGATCACGCAGCGCACGCTGTCATCACGCGACAGGGTGCGGCAGGCGGCTTCAACTTCCTCACACTCCGCACGCGTTGAAATCGCGTTGCGCTTTTCCGGGCGGTTGAGCGTGAGAATGACGATCCCGCCTTCACGTTCGATATTCAGAAATGGGGTCATGGGGTGATTTCCTCCTCGCGCGCGGTGATGAAGGGCCAAAGCGCGCCAGGCAGCGCTTGTGCTTCCTGCCCGATGCGCTTTGCCCAAAAGGCTTCGCTGCCACCTTCTTCTCGCCAGGACCAAAGCCTGCGCGTGAAATGATGCAGCTGATGTTCTTCCGTAATGCCCATGGCGGCAAAAACCTGATGGGCAATGGCGGCACCGCGCGTGGCGGCCTCACCAACCGTGATTTTGGCGCAGGCGATCTCGAACGCGGCAGCCGCCAAACCGCGGCGGTCCACCGCACGCGCGGCTGCTGCTGCGGCAACCGAGGCGGCGGAGGTTTCTGCGGCGAAAACCGCCAATTGCTGCTGCACGGCCTGGAAGCGCGCAATCGGTCGGCCGAATTGCTTGCGCGTATTCGCGTGATCCACCGCGAGCGCCAGCGCCGCCTGCATGGCGCCCGCAACCTGCCCGCCGCGCATCAAAGCGGTCGCGAGCAGCGCGGCTTCCGCGCCCCAGCCATTGGGCAGAACCGCTTCCGCGATTGGCGCGCCGATGATGCGCGCCCTGTCACGCGCTTCATGCGCGATATTGCCGCCTTCTTCCCAGACGAGCGCGGCAGCCGGGTAAAGCGCAATGCGCGCGCCATCCAGCAGCGCGATGTGGTTGGCATGGCGCCCCCAGGGAATGGCGCTGTGATGCGCGCCAAAACTGATCACGCCTTCCGGCGGCGTAATGCCGGCTGCCGAAAGCAGCGCATTGGCGAAAATGCTCTCTGCCAGCGGCACCGGCGCTGCATGACGGCCCAGCACCTCCATCAGCGGCGCCACATCACTGAAGCCAAGGCCAACGCCACCTGCGGCTTCCGGCACCAGCGCGCCATTCAGGCCAAGTGCCGCCAGCGCATCCCAGGTGGCTGCCGGCCAGTTGCCCGCTTCCAGGTAACGCAAGGTGGCGACATCCGCTGCATCCGCCAGCGCACGATCAACCTGTTCGGCGAGTTCGGTTGCAATCTCGCTTGCCATGTCAGCGCAGCCCCAATTCGCGTGCGATGATGCCGCGCATGATTTCCCGCGTGCCGCCACGCAGAGAGAATGTCGGCACGATCTGCGTCAGATAGGCATGCATGCGGCGCATATCTTCCGGCATGTCTTCGGTGGCGATCAGATCACGCACCACATTGGGCAGTGCCTGTTCAAAATCATTGCCCAAATCCTTCACCAGCGCGGCCTGGC
>JBIIIE010000099.1:0-9053 GCA_044235135.1 Roseomonas sp.
TTTTGCACGCTCGATCCCGCTTTGATTGAAGCGGTGCGCCGCGATGGCGCCGTGCTCAATCATCGCGATTGGCCAAGGGCGCCCTTCGCCCCGCCCAAGCCTGCATCCTTCGCATGACGCTGATCTATATCATCGCCGGAGAGGCTTCCGGTGATGTGCTCGGCGCGCGCCTGATCGCTGCGCTGCGCAAGGCCCGCCCTGACCTGAGCTTTGCCGGCATTGGTGGTGAACGCATGGCCGAACAGGGCATGCCAAGCCTGTTTGATTACCGCGAATTGGCGCTGATGGGCCTGCTGGAAGTGCTGCCGCGTATCCGGCAATTGAAGCGGCGCCTTCAGGAAACCGAAGCCGATATCATCGCGCGCCAACCCGCCCTGCTGGTCACGATAGACAGCCCCGGCTTTACCCTACGGATTGCGGAAGCGGTAAAGCCACACGGCATTGGCGTGATGCATTACGTCGCGCCGCAGGTTTGGGCCTGGCGGCCGGGGCGCGTGAAAAAACTGCGCCGCAAGATCGACCATTTGCTCTGCCTGCTCCCCTTCGAGCCTGCGTTCTTCAAGGCCGCCGGCATACCGGTGACTTTTGTTGGTCATCCCGTTCTGGAAAGCGGTGTGGATCAGGGCAATGCGGCGCGCTTTCGCGCCCGCCATGGGCTGGCGGCAACAGACCGCCCGCTGATCATCATGCCGGGCAGCAGACGCATTGAAGCGACCCGCCTGCTGCCGATTTTCGGTGCCACCTTGAAAGCCGTGCTGCCGCAAAACCCCAGATTGAGGCCGGTGATTGCCGTCTCACCCATTGTGGCATCGCTGGTGCGCGAAGCGGCGGCCTCCTGGCCGGCAGCGCCCATTCTGGTGGAAGACATCGCCGATAAGCATGATGCCTTCGCGGCGGCGGCAGAAAATGGCGCGGGGTTGATCAAATCCGGCACCTCATCGCTCGAAATGGCTGTGGCCGGTGTGCCGCATATCGTGGCCTATCGCGTCAATCCCATCACGGCGGCGATTGCGCGGCGGCTGATCAAGGTGCCGCATGCCTCGCTTGTCAATCTGCTCTGCGCGCGGGAAGTGGTGCCCGAACGTATTCAGGAAAGCTGCACGCCGGAAGCTCTGACAGCCGCCCTGCTGCCCTTATTGCAGGATCAGGCAGCCATCGCGGCACAACGCCAAGGTTTTGCTGAAACACTCAACAAACTGCGCGCGCCGGAAGGCACACCATCAGCGGCAGCGGCGGCTTGCGTACTTGCCACCCTGCCCTGAAGCGCAGCTTCTCAGCAGCAGGGCAAACCCTGCCTCAGCGTTTGATGCTTCCGATGGCGTTTTGGATACCCGCGCTCGCCCAGGGCCCCCAGGGCATGGTGAAGAATTTGAAGCCCTTATCCACAAAGAAATTCGGCTCCATCCCAGGCGGGATGAAATACATGCCGGCGGCAATGCCATGCTTCGCGGCCGTTGCCGCAATCTTGTCCAGCGCACGCTGATAGGTATCGCAGGCATAATCGAGCGGCACATCCAATTCGATGGAAAGATCGGAAGGCCCAATCAGCAGCACATCAACGCCTGGCACGGAAGCGATGGAATCCAGATTTTCCAGCGCCTGCCTGGTTTCGATCATGGGCACAATGACCAATTCCTGGTTCACCGTATCCAGATAATCGCGGTAATTCAGAAACTCGCCCCATTCGCCGCGCACGCCGGCATTGCTGCGATTGCCAAGCGGGTAGTAGCGGCAGGACCGCACCATCGCCTCGGCCTCCGCACGGGTATTGATCATGGGTGCAATGATGCCGCGCGCGCCAGCATCCAGCGCAAAGCAAATCTGATCCGCCTGATTGGCGGCAACGCGCACCAGGGGTGCGGCCTTCTTGCCGCGCATCGCCTGGATGGAAGGGGCCAGCTGCTTGATCTCGTAGGGGGAGTGCTGCGTGTCGAACAGGATGAAATCAAAGCCGGCATCCGCCAGCACCGCAACATCAATATTCGGCCCCGCTGTTGTGCCGATCGCGGTTCTGCCTGAGGTGATGGTTTGTTTGATGGCGTTCATTTAAGGCGGTTTCCTTCCAGGGGTTTGGCGCAAGCGCCTCGCCAGCCTAGATCAAACACAGCAGCGCCGGAAAGGCCCCTTGCCGGGCCATTTCCGGCACATGGCTGCCCCTAAAGCGCAGCCCGGCAACGCCTTATGGTCGCTTCAAACGCGTGAACTCGGCCGATAGAAGGGTTCATACCGGGCTGGGTCAATGTAATCGGCATAAAAGCGCTTCGCATGCGGCAGCAGAGCCTTGGAAAGCTGGCGCCGTTCCACCTCATCATCTGCCAGCGCACGGGCCAGATCATCATGCAAAGCCTTCAACGCTGAATCGCGATCCACCCGCGTGAAGCGCCCTTCCTGGTAAATCACTTCCCCATCACACATCACGGCGCGCACGGCGCTTGTCTTGGCGCGCTGCACAAGGGCATCGAGTGTTGGCGTGAGTTCATCCAGATAGGGATAGGCAATGCTGTCCCAATCAATCAGCGACAAATCCGCGCCCTTGCCCACTTCCAGCGTGCCGAGGCTTTCGCGCCAGGATGTGGTGCGCGCCCCACCCACCGTTGCCATGCGCAGCACTTGGCCCATGCCCGGCACCTCCTCATCTCCCATGCCGGGGATGCGATGCGCGCGCAGCACCAGGCGCAATTCCTGGAGCATATCACGGTCATCATTGATGCCTGCCTCATCCAGCCCGATCGCGGTAGTGATGCCGCGGGCTTCGAAGCGATTGAGCGGCGCCACACCGGAACGCAGCCGGAAATTGGATGAACAATTATGGCAGATGCAGCTGCCGGTCTCGGCCAGCCGGTCAATATCCTTCTCATTCAACCAAACGCCATGGCCGAGTGTCATATTCGGCCCCAGCATCCCAAAGCGGTCCAGATATTCCACGGCCGTGCCGCCACCGCGGCGGCGCGCATATTCCTTTTGATAGGCGGTTTCCACGAGATGCATATGGATCGGCGCATCATGGCTGCGTGAAAGCTCCGCCATCGCCGCCAAGGCCTTGTCTGAACACCAATGCAGATTGGCCGGCGCCAATTGCACGCGCACGCGCCGCTTGGCGTTGTGGTTGCGATGGAGGTTGCGGAACAGATCGAGGTTATCTTCCAGCGACAACTGAAAACGATCAAACCAGCGCTGCATCGGCCCGCGCAATTCCGGCGGCAGGCTGGCCACGAAATCCTGATCCGCCTGATAGACCAGCCGGTTCTGGTCACGCAGCGCGAAGCAATAGGATACGCGCATGCCGATATCCTCATAGGCGCGGATCACCTCGCCGGCGCGCTTTTCCACATCGGGCAGCTTGCCGGGCGCCCAGCCATGCAAATGCTGCACGGTGGTGATGCCGGACCCGATCATCTCAAAGGCCGAATAGAGCGTATCGAGGTAAGGGTTCACATTGCGCGCCACCATGCGCGTGATGAACCAAAGCTCCAGCGGCATATCCGGCGAGCCCAATTGCACCGGCGTCAGCCCAACATGGTGATGCGCATTGACGAAGCCCGGCAGCATGATTTCCTTGCCGGAACCAAGCACCGGTAGGGTCGGGTATTTGCGGCGCAGATCATCATAAGTGCCGATATCGGTGATGATGCCATCTTCCTGGATCAGCGCCCCATCGGCAATTTCCTCCCAGGCGGTGGCCGAGAGGGTTTTGGTGATCATCGCGCGGCTGCGCACAAGATTGGCGGGCATCAGGGCTCTCCGGTCTGGGCGCCCTCAGCTTACCGCGAAACCAAAGCCGCGAAAGCCGGGGGGTCTGGACGGGGCGGCGCGAAGCGCGGATGCTTCACGCCAAAGCAGGTCGGAGGAAAGCATGCTCAGTCTCAAAGGCAAGGTCGCCATCGTCACCGGGGCGGGTTCGGTTGGTCCCGGTTGGGGCAATGGCAAGGCAACGGCGGTACTGCTCGCGCGCCAGGGGGCCAAGGTGTTTGGCCTGGATAACAACGCCGCCGCGGTCGAGGAAACCATCAGCATCATCAAATCCGAAGGCGGTGAAGCGACAGCGCATATTTGCGACGTGCTCGATTCTGAAAGCTTCCAGGCAGCGGTGGAAGCCTGTGTGGCGCATTATGGCCAATTGGATATCATGGTGAATAATGTCGGCGGCTCACATCCCGGCGGCGCGGAATCCATGCCGGAGGAAGTCTGGGACCGGCAGGTGGATTTCAACCTGAAATCCGCGTTCCTGGGCTGCAAATTCGCCCTGCCACATCTCAAGAAACGGCCAGGGAGTGCGATTGTGAATATCTCCTCCATTGCCGGCTATCGCATGCAGGCGGCGCGTCCCCATGTCGCCTATAGCGCCACCAAATACGGCATTGTGGCCTTGTCCAAATCAGTCGCCATTGAAAACGCCAAGGCGGGTGTGCGCTGCAATACTGTCGTGCCGGGGCTGATGCACACGCCATTGGTGGAACATCGGCTGGTCAGGCAATTGGGCGGCAATGACGCCGCGGCGCTGATCGCCAAGCGCGACGCGCAAGTGCCGCTCGGCAAGATGGGTGATGGCTGGGATATCGCCCATGCCGTATTGTTCCTGGTCTCCAATGAAGCAAGGCACATTACGGGGACGGAATTGATTGTGGATGGTGGCGTCACCGCTGCTGGCGCCCTGTAGAAACAGAAAAAGGAGGAAATCGCGATGACGCAAAATCTTTCCCGCCGCGCATTGACCGGTACGGCGCTTGGCCTGCTCGGCGCCCCGGCGCTGGTGCGCGCTCAGGACACCTTCCCCAATCGGCCCATCACGCTGGTGGTGCCCTCCCCCGCCGGTGGAGGCACGGATTTCAGCGCCAGGCTGATTGCCGATCAGCTTGGCCGCGCTTTGGGTGGTTCCATGGTGGTGGAAAATCGCCCTGGCGGGAATGATGTGGTGGGGCTGACTTCGGTGCTGCAAGCCCGGCCTGATGGCCATACGTTGCTCTGTGGTTATTGCGGCACCATGACAGGGCGGGTCGCGGTTGGCACGCTTGGCGGCATTGTTCCGGCGCGGGATTTCATCCCCATCGGACAGATCACGGATACGCCACAGCTTTTCGTGACGCACCCTTCGGTGCCGGTGAATTCCATGCGTGAGTTCATCGCCTATGCCAAGCAAAGGCCGGGCGATCTGACCTATGCTTCGGCGGGCGTTGGGTCCATGCATCATCTGGGTGCAGAATTGCTGAAGCTGCGTGCGGGCATTGACATGCTGCATGTGCCCTATCGAGGCACGGGCGAAACCATTCGCGATCTGATCGCCGGGCGCGTGCATTTCTACATGAATTCACCGCCGCCACTCACGCCACTTGTGGCGGATGGGAAACTCCGCGCGCTTTGTGTCAGTTCCAATGAACGCCATCCGGGCATGCCGAATATACCCTCAGCGAAGGAGGAAGGGCTGGCGGATCTGGACCTCAATGTCTGGTTCAGCCTTTTCGCCCCGCGCGGCACGCCGGAACCGGTGGCGCGGCTGCTTGCGCAGAAATTGAATGAGGTGCTGGCCGATCCCGCCATTCGCAAACGCGCCTTTGATGCCGGCGCGCTGGTGGTGCCTTCCTCGCCCGAGGCTTTGGCCGCGCGCATGGAACGCGAAACCGCCGCCTGGGCCGAGGTGGTGCGGGCCGCCAAAATCACCGCTGGTTAAGGTTTTTGGGTCTTATGCCGCAGCGCTTCACCGGAACTTAACAAAGACAGGCGAAAATGCCGTCAGGTGATCCACCCTGGATCGCCTGATGGTGAACCATGCCTATTCCAAGCTACGCCGATGCCGTGCGCTTTGTGCGCCGCCAGCCGCGGATCAATACCAGCACGCTCGCGGATGGCCTTGGCGTGCGCTGGGGAATTGCGCTTGATTATTTGGAACGCATGGAACGTTCCGGCGTGGTGGGCGCCATTGATGATGATGGCTGGTGGCCCGTCGCGCGCAGCAAAGACCCACCAATCGCGCGCAAACCCAGCGCGGCCGCGCCCGAAAAAGGGACCACGCTGCGTCGTGGCAGCCCGCCCGCGCCTGAAAAACCGCCGGAAGCCCCTGCCCTTCCGCCACCCCCCAGCACCACCGCCAGCAATGACCAGCAGCAATTGCTGGAAAAACTCCGCGAAGCCGCCCGCGTCCTGATGGCCGAACGCGAGAATATGCAAAAGCTCCGCGATGCCTGCCGCCTATTGATTGCGGAGCGCGAAGCCTGGAAGCGCCGCGCCCTGGCCGCCGAAGCGCGCATGCTGACCGAAGAAGCGGATGAGATGGACCGCCAGCGCTTCGATGCGCTGCGCCGCGTGCTTGCGCGCGAATTGCACCCGGATTACGCGCCGGCGGATCGCGGCGATATGTCTCTCCGCGAAGCGCTGTTCAAATCCATCTGGCCGAAGGTGGAACAGATCGAACGCAAGGGGCGGTCTGGTTAGCCCGAATTATCTGCCCAACCAGCGCGCCAAGCGTTCTGGCGCTGCCGCCATATCCGCTTCCCGCCCGCAATAGGAAAAGCGCAAAAACCGCCCGCCGCGGCCGCGATCAAAATCAAGCCCGGTGGTGGCGGCGATGCCCGCCCCTTCCAGCATGGCGGCCGAAAAAGCCGCGCTGTCATTGGTGAGTGCGGAGACATCGCACCAAAGGTAAAACGCGCCATCAGCCGCCGCGATGCGGTCAAACCCAGCCTTCGGCAGGCCGGCCAGAAGCGCGGCGCGGCTCCGCGCATAGGCGGCCTTGTTGCCTTCCAATTCCTCGCGGCAATCCATGGCGGCCTCCGCCGCCACCTGGGCGATGTGGGGTGCGCTGATGAACATGTTTTGCGCCAGGCATTCCACCGGGCGGATCAGATCATCGGGCAACACCAGCCAGCCGATGCGCCAGCCGGTCATGGACCAGTATTTGGAAAAGCTGTTCACCACCACGGCTGATTCGCTGAAGGCCGCCGCGCTGCTTTCCGCGACCGTGCCCCAGCTGAGCCCGTGATAGATTTCATCGCTGATCAGCCGCACCCCTTCGGCATGGCACCAGCGCGCAATGGCGGCCAATTCATCCGGCGCCAGCATGGTGCCGGCGGGGTTGCAGGGGCTCGCGATAATCAAGCCAGCCGGACGCGGGTCGAGCTTTTCGAGCATGGCGACCGTCGGCTGAAACCGTGTTGCGGCGTCGCATTCCAGCAATTGCGGGCGCATGCCCAGCGCTTGCAGGATATTGGCATAAGGCGGGTAGAAGGGTGCTGCCATGGCAATGGCATCGCCCGGATCAAACGCCGCCAGAAAGGCCAAGGGAAAGGCGCCCGAAGCGCCCATGGTGACCGCAATGCGCCGCGCCGGGACCGTCAGCCCGTAGTGTTCCTGATAATGCCGCGCAATGCGTTCGCGGAGTGACACCAGGCCAAAGGCTTCCGTATAGCCAAGCGGCGCGCCGGCATTGAGCGCATGAATGGCAGCTTCCGCCGCGCCACGCGGGGCGCCGGTACCGGGTTGGCCGACCTCCATCCGGATGATCCCAGGCGCGCCGGGCGGCAGGCTCGCCGCGCGCGCATTGGCCGCCGAGATTACATCCATCACAAGGAAGGGCGGCGCCTCAGCCCCGCGACCGGTCTTGAGCGCCATGCTCAGCGCCCAAAACTGCCAAGCGCAACACCGCCGCCGCGCGGATCGGCAGCGCCAATGCAGGCCGGGCCATTGGTGGGCACCAGCCCTGCGCAGGAAATCACCACGCCGCGCCCCGGCGCTGGCACCCCGGTAAAGGGATCAGCCGGCCCGGCACGACGCTGCACCGCCGCCAAGGGAAGTGCGGTTGCCGCCAAGGCCGCCTGCCCGCCACTGCCCGAAGCCGCCGCGCGGAAGCGCCGCAAATCGGGCCGCGCGAGGATTGCCACCGGCAAGGGTGCGGCTTCCACCCGACCGATCCCCGGCGCGGCAGCCAGCAAAATCCCCGTACCCGGTACAATTCGCCCCGTGCCAAACAGATTATTCATGCTGAAGGCGCAGGATACCGCATTGCCTTCCCTATCCAGCGTGATCAGCGAAGCCCCTGCCCCCACCCCAGCCGCACTATCCGCAGGCACCTGGCCCGCCATCGCGGCTTGCAGCGCGCCAGCCATCCCCGGCGACGCCTCGGTGCTGAGCAGCACCAGATCCGACCCAAGGCCCGAGCGCGCCGGGCCACCCACACGCACCCGCGTCGTGCGGAGTTCGGCTTCCGTCAGCCCGCCGCCAGATATGGCGGACCCTTCCACGAGGCGTTCCGCCAGATTGCCCTGATACAAATCCCCAATCCCAAGCGGTGCGGCGCGGAGCTGTGCCAAAGTCGCGCTCAAATCCGGCTGGGTGATGCGGTCATCAAGCCTGAGCACGCCACCGC
The DNA here is from genome assembly GCA_044235135.1 of Roseomonas sp. Classification (GTDB taxonomy): domain Bacteria; phylum Pseudomonadota; class Alphaproteobacteria; order Acetobacterales; family Acetobacteraceae; genus Neoroseomonas. The sequence continues at coordinate 8,357 of JBIIIE010000099.1, forward strand.
CCGGGCGGGCGAAAACCTGCCGCGCACTCGGGTCCTGCAACAAAGGCCCGGCCACCACCGCCAGATCATCGGCGAGCGTGCGGCTGATTTCCGTGCCCAGGCGGGCCAAATCCTCGGCGGGGCGGATCAGATCCTCGATCCTGAAGCGCCCGGCATTCAGATGAAGCGCGAAAAGCCCACGCGCCATGGCGGGCAAGGCGGCTGGGCGGTCTGTGCCGGCAGGGATTTCGGTGCGCGCGCCGGCGGGGAAGATGATGGCGCGTGCCGTGCCGCGCTGCGCGTCCAAGGCAACGCAAGCCCCCCCGCCGCCAAGCCCGGCCCGGGAAGGCAGGGTCACCGCCATGGTGAAGGCCCCGGCCACCGCGGCATCCACCGCCGAACCGCCGCCCGAGAGGATATCACGCGCCACAATCGCCGCGCGGGGCTCATCCGCCGCCACACCGCCCAGAAAGCCCGAGACATGGCCCGGCGTGCCAAAGGGGATATTCGAACGACCGGTCACGGTGCTGACGGTGCGATCCACGGTGGATTCCACCGTCTGGCAAGCCGCCAAGGCAAGGCCGAGCCCAATCCCGAGCAGACCCCGCCCCAGTTTCAACCTGCTGCCGTGATACATCATGCCGCAATTCTTCCTGACTGGCCGCGCCGGCAGGCGCGTCGCCGATAGGGATTAGCATAGAAGCGCCCGAGTCCAAGG
>JBIIIE010000100.1:0-9030 GCA_044235135.1 Roseomonas sp.
CTCAGATTTCGGTAAATCCTGGATCAGTTCCGCCTTGTAGCGTTCGCCCTTGGCGGTGAAGAAGCGAATGGCATCCTCACGGTCCCATTCTTCGCGTACAAAAGCATCATTGCGCGCGATAATCTCGCGCATCTTCGCTTCAATCGCCGCGAAATCCTCGGGCTTGAAGGGCTCATTGCGGGCGAAATCGTAATAAAAGCCGTTTTCGATCGAAGGGCCGATGGTGACCTGCGTGCCGGGGAAAAGTTCCTGCACGGCTTCCGCCAGCACATGGGCGCAATCATGGCGGATCATCTCAAGCGCTTCAGGGTCGCGGCGCGTGATGAAGCGCAGCTTGGCATCTTCGGTGATGGTCGCGGAAAGATCGCGCAGCTTGCCATCCACTTCCATGGCAAGCGCTGCCTTGGCCAGGCCCGGGCCAATGGCGGCCGCGATAGTCGTGCCCGTCACCGCGCCGTCAAATTGGCGGATGGAACCATCGGGCAGGGTAATCGCGGGCATGAACAGAATCCTATGGGTTGCAGAGAGGCCGGACCATGGGCAGAGGCCCCTTCCGGGTCAAGCCGTTGCGGCGGGTTGTGTGATCAATTCCTGAAGCGCGGCCTGCACATCGGCGACCGGCAGGCCGGCCAAGGGCTGGCGCCGCAGCACCGCCACAAGCTGGCCGCGCGGGGCGCAAAGGGCGGGATCGCTATCCTCGCCGAATAACGCAAGCGTCGGGCAGCCGGCGACGGCCGCAAGATGGGTCGGGCCGGTGTCATTGCCGATGCAAAAGGCAGCGCGACGGGCAAGGGCGGCGATATCGGCGAAGCTTGTCTTGCCCGTCAGGTCCCGCGCGCCGGGGGCGGCTTTGCTGATGGCGGCACCCAGGCTGGCCTCAGTCGGGCCGCCCAGGATGACAGCCGGGATTTCCAAGGCCGCCGCCAAGGCCGCGAAATGCGCGACCGGCCACCGCTTGGCCGGCCTGCCGGGGGAAGCGCCAGGGATCAGCAGTGCAAAGCGCGCCGGCAGGGCAAAGCGCGCGATATCGGCATCCAGCCAATCCAGTGCGGGCGCCGGGAAATGGTGGATCCCGGCCATTTGCAATTGCTCCCGCTGGCGTTCGACCGTGTGCATGAAATCGCGCTTCGGATTGGCATGCGGGTGGGAAGCGCCGGGGGCGATGCCAGACCATTCCACGCCCCGCCCAACCAGCCAGTGATAGCGCGATGACCGACCGGAGGTCTGCAAATCATAGACCCGCGAGAAACCTGCGGCGCGCAGCCTCCGCCCCAAGGCCCACAGCGCGGCCAGCCCCTTCGGCCGGCCATTTTCCCAAACCTGATCAAACCACGGCGCCTGCCGCGCGAGGGGCGCGAAGGGCGGGGTGGTGAGCAGCGTGATTTCGGCCCCCGGATGGTGGGCGCGTATCGCGGCAAAAGGCCCGAAAGCCTGGGCGAAATCCCCCAATGCGCCCAGCTTGATCACCAGAATGCGCGGCGTCATCCGATCAATTCCCGATAGACGGCGATGGTCGCGGCCTGCATGGCCTCAGTCGTATAGCCTGACAGCACCGCCGCCCGCGCCCTGGCGCCCAATGCTGCGCTTTCGGCGGAAGGCAGGGCCAGCGCCTTGCCGATGGCGTCAGCAAGTGCGGCGGCATCGCCGGGCGGGATGCGCCAGCCGGTGATGCCCTCGGCCACGGTTTCACGCGGGGCGCCAAGGTCACTCGCAATCACGGGCCGCGCCATGGCCTGGGCTTCGATCACGGTGCGGCCAAAGGCTTCCGCATCGGTGGAGGCATGCACGACAACATCCGCCAGCAGCAAAGCCGCCGGCATGTCAGTGGCGTGGCCTACAAGCCGCACGCGGTCTTTCAGCCCCAGGCTTTCAATGCGGGCCAGCAGTTCCGCCTGGAAGGCCGGGCGTTCTTCGGCATCACCCACCAGCAGGGCAAATGAATCGCCCGGCAGCCGCGCCATGGCCTCCACCAGCACCATCTGCCCCTTCCAGCGCGTCACCCGCGCCGGCAGCATGATGATCGGGCGGCCTTCGGGCAGCCCCCAAGCGGCCCGCAGCGCAGCCAGCCTTTCGGGGCTGACCAGCGCCGGGTCAAAGCGCCGAGGGTCAACGCCGCGCGGAATGACCCGCAGCCGCGCCTCCGCCACGCCATGCCGGGTGCGGATCAGATCGGCGATGAAATGGCTGATGGCAATCACGCGATCCCCGCGCGCCATCACGGAATTATAGAAACGCTTGCCAGGGACGCCTTCATTATAGGCGCCGTGATAGGTGGTGACGAAGGGCAGCCCGAGCCGCCTGGCCGCGATCAGCGCTGACCAAGCGGGCGCGCGGGACCGCGCATGGATCAGCGCCACCCCTTCCGCCCGCGCCAGCCCCGCCAGCGCCGCCGCATTGCGCCAAATGGCCCAAGGCGATTTGGCCGTCAGCGGCAGGGTGATGTGCCTGGCGCCCAGTGCTTCCAAGGCCGGCACCATCTCCCCACCCGCTGAGGCCACAATGGCGCGAAAGCCCGCGGCGATTTGTGCCTCGGCAATCTCCAGCGTGCCGCGCTCCACGCCGCCGGAACGGAGCGCGGGCAGCACTTGCAACAGGGCAGGGGGCGGGCTCGGCATGGGCAGTGGTTAGCCCGGATTGGCGCAAAGGGCGACAGAAGCAAACGCAACCCCCTTGCGAGCGACGCTGCGGGGCGGCATTGAATGTGCCGTGACCCTTTATTACGCCGCCATGGTGCTGCTTTCGATCGGCGCCTTCATCCATTCCAAAAGCCCGGCGCCCGAAATGCGTCCGGCTTCCGAAGTGGCGTCCACCTTTTGGCTATGGCTGTCGCGTGCGGCGTTTGTGACCTGGATCGCGCTGATCGTCTGGGGATTTCGCGAATTGCATTGGTCCCAGCCGGTGGCGGCGGTGATGGTATCCCTGGTTGGCAATGCGGTGATTGCGATGCGCGGGCCGCGCAATGCCTGGCCAATGCTATCCATGGTTTTCAGCGCCTTGGGTCTGGCGGCCGCCGCCATCATCTTCCTGGAGGGGCTGGGCCCCCAAGGTTAGTTTGGTTCCTGTTCACCTTCGTTCACAGCAACCAAACCAACAGCTTTTTTGATCGTATTTTCCGAGTCGCCAAGTGTTCCCACTTGGCTTGAAAATACTCAACCCGCCGGGATCAGCTTCACCCGCCGGCCATCCACCCCAAGCGCCAAGCGGCCAGACCGCAGCGCCAACGCCGCTTCGCCAAACACTTCCCGCCGCCAGCCATGGAGCGCCGGCACATCATCCTGCCCCGTGGCCAGCCTTTCCAGATCATCCCCGGAAGCGAGCAGGCGCGGCGCCACATCATGCTCCTCCGACTTCGCGGATAACAACACCTTGAGCAAGGCAACCAGCGCGGGGGAGGGCGGTGGCCCGGCCTTTTCCTTCTGCAATTGCGGCAATTCTTCTTCCCTGAGGGCGCGCGCCTGACGAATGGCGGCGAGCAGCCCCTCACCGGATTTGCCCTTGGCGAAATTCTCGGAAATGCCCCGCGCGCGGGTGAGCTCCGCCGGGCTATCGGGCATGGTGGCCGCGATTTCGAGCAGCGTGTCATCCTTCACCAGCCGCTGGCGCGGGATATTGATGCGCTGGGCTTCGCGTTCCCGCCAGGCGGCGATGGCGCGCAAAACGCCCAAAAACCGCCGGTTTGAGGTGCGCGGGCGAAGCTTTTCCCAGGCCGTATCTGGGTCAGTCAAATAGGTCGCGGGATCGGCGAGTGCGGCCATTTCCTGCCCCACCCAATCAACCCGCCCTTCCCGTTCGAGCCTGAGCGTGAGGGAGACGAAAATCTTGCGCAAATGCGTCACATCCGCCGCCGCATAGGCCAATTGGCTTTCGGAAAGCGGGCGGGCGGACCAATCGCTGAAGCGATGCGCCTTGTCTATCTGCACCCCCGCCAAAGATCGGCAGAGCGAATCATAGGAAGCCTGATCCCCGAAGCCGGCCACCATGGCAGCGATTTGCGTATCAAACAGCGGGGTCGGCACGGCGCCGAATTTGAGCAGAAAGATTTCCACATCCTGCCGGGCGGCGTGAAACACCTTCACGGCATGGGGCTGGGCCATCAATTCGCCGAGAGGCCCCAGATCAAGCCCCGGCGCCAGGGCATCCACCAAAGCGACCTCATGTTGGCCGGCCAATTGCACCAGGCAGAGCTCCGGCCAATAGGTGCGTTCCCGCATGAATTCCGTGTCAACCGTGACAAAGGGCTCATGCTTCAGCCGGTCACACAGCGCGGCAAGGCTGCCGGTATCGGTGATCAGGGCGGGGCTTTGGTCGGCTGCCGGGGCGGCATGGCGGCGATTCATGGCGGTTTCTTACAGGGGCGGGGCCCCCGGGGAAAGCGGTGGGGTTGACAGAAAGCGCGCCCTGATGCGCTTTCCCCCGCCTTTCCGCCCCCTTTGGATGATTGTTTCGCCATGCACGCTTATCGTACCCATCATTGCGGCGCGCTCCGCGCCACCGATGCCGGCTCCATCGCGCGGCTTTCCGGCTGGGTGCACCGCAAGCGCGACCATGGCGGCCTGCTGTTCATTGATTTGCGCGACCATTACGGCATGACGCAATGCGTGGTGGCGCAGGGCTCGCCGGTGCTGAAACTGCTGGAAGAACTTCGCCCCGAAAGCGTGATTACCGTGACAGGCGATGTGGTGCCGCGCGAAGCGGGCACGGTGAATGCCAAGCTGCCGACGGGTGAGATCGAACTCCGCGTGCGTGAAGTGGAAGTGCAATCCGCCGCCGAGGTGCTGCCCATTCAGGTGGCGGGTGATGCCGAATTCCCCGAGGAATTGCGGCTGCGCTATCGCTTTTTGGATTTGCGGCGGGATCGCCAGCATCGCAATCTGATGCTTCGGAGCCAGGTGATATCTTCCATCCGCCGGCGGATGATTGATCAGGGCTTCACCGAATTCCAAACCCCGATCCTGACCGCATCAAGCCCCGAAGGCGCGCGCGACTTTTTGGTGCCCGCGCGGCTGCATCCGGGCAAGTTCTACGCGCTGCCGCAGGCGCCGCAGCAATTCAAGCAGCTATGCATGGTGGCGGGGTTTGACCGCTACTTCCAAATCGCGCCCTGCTTTCGTGATGAGGCGTCGCGCGCCGATCGTTCCCCCGGCGAATTCTACCAGCTTGATTTCGAAATGTCCTTTGTGACGCAGGAAGATGTCTTCGCTGCCATTGAGCCTGTGCTGGCCGGCGTCTTTGAGGAATTTTCCGATTGGACCGGCACCAAGCGCGCCGTCACACCCGCACCCTTCCCGCGTATCCCGTATCAGCAGGCGATGCTGGAATATGGTTCGGACAAGCCGGATTTGCGTAACCCGATCAAGATCACCGATGTGACTTCGCATTTCGCCGGTGGCGGCTTTGGCTTGTTTGCCAAAGTTACGGCGTCCGGCGGTGTCGTGCGCGCCATTCCGGCGCCGGGCGCGGCGGGGCGTCCGCGGTCCTTCTTTGATGGGCTGAATGATTGGGCGAAAGCGGAAGGCCAGGGCGGGCTTGGCTATATCGCCTGGGATGCTGATGGCGCGAAGGGGCCGATTGCGAAGAACCTTGAAGCGGATCGCGTGGCCGCCATTGCCGCCGCTTGCGGGCTTGGCGCGGGTGATGCGGTGTTCTTTGTGGCGAATAAGGAAGCCGATGCCGCGAAATTCTCCGGCGCCGTGCGCAACCGTGTCGGGCGCGATCTGGGCTTGCTCGAAGAAAACGCCTACCGCTTCTGCTGGGTGACGGATTTCCCCATGTATGAACGGAATGAGGATACCGGCCAGATCGAATTCAGCCATAACCCGTTTTCCATGCCGCAGGGCGGGCTGGAAGCGCTGAATTCCATGGACCCCTTGGACATCAAGGCCTTCCAATACGACATTGTCTGCAACGGCATTGAGCTTTCCTCCGGTGCCATCCGCAACCATCGCCCGGATATCATGATCCGCGCCTTTGAAATTGCGGGCTATCCGGCGGAGGAAGTGGAGCACCGCTTTGGCGGCATGTTGAATGCCTTCCGCTATGGCGCGCCGCCGCATGGTGGCTCGGCCCCCGGCATTGACCGGATTGTGATGCTGATCGCCGATGAACCCGCGATTCGTGAGGTGATCCTGTTCCCCATGAACCAGCAGGCGGAAGATTTGATGATGGGCGCGCCGGCCCGCGTGCCGCCGGAACGGCTCAAGGAATTGCACATCAAGTTGGACCTGCCGCCGGTGAAGGGTGGCAAGCCTGGCTGATCCGCCGCCCGGAAATTTTATTGTGAAAGATCAATTCTGATCGGCCGGAATCGGCTATATTGAACCAAGGCGGCCCCTGCCGCCCGGAGCCTCCGATGCGGTTTTCTGCCCTTCTTGCCCTTGCGCTGATCCTGCCCGCCGCCCCCGGCCTTGCCCAGGGGCTGAAGGATGCGCCGGCTGCCGCGCCGCTCGCGCCGCTGACGGCGCGGGCGCTGGCTTCCCATCGCGGGATTTACGAACTCAGCTTGGATCGCGCGCGGGAAAATGCCGGCATCGTCGAAGTTTCCGGCGCCATGCTCTATGAATTGATTGACGTCTGCGAAAGCTGGGCCACGCGCCAGCGCTTCAGCATGACACTGCGTAACCGCGAAGGCACGGAACTGGAAACCGGGTCCGATTACGCCACACTGGAATCCAAGGATGGCCGGTCGCTGCGCTTCAGCCTGGTTCAGGTGACGCAGGGCGCGGTTTCCAGCCGTGTCGCCGGTCAGGCGGAGCTTGGCGCCGATGGCAGCGGTGTCGCGCGCTATAGCGAACCGGAGGCGCAGGAATTACCCATCCCGCCGGGGACGCTTTTGCCCAATACCCACACCATCGCCGCGCTGAACGCCGCGCGCGCCGGCCAGCGCCTGCTGGTGGCGCCGATTTTTGACGGCACCTCGGCCGATGGCGCGCAGCAGACAACGACATTCCTGTCGCCCTGGCAGGGGCCGCAGCCCGTGCCCGAAGCGCCGAGCCTTGCCACGCTTGGTTCCGCGCGCATGCGGATCGCGTTTTTCGAACCCGATGCCGAACAGGCGGGCGGGGCCAGTACGCCTTCCTACGAAGTCTCGCTCCGCTATTTCGAAAATGGCGTGGCGAATGACATGATCATGGATTTCGGCGATTTCACCGTGCGCGCCAAGCTGGTGCGGCTGGAAGACGCGCCCGGCGGTTGCTAAGCATTTTCACCCCCGTCGCAAATTCCACAGGAAGGGGTTGGGGCCTTGCAGCACGCCGGTCAAATCGCGCCGGAAAGCGGTGCGTAGCCGGAACAGACCCGTTGGCGCGAAGGGCAGCGATTCCCAGGTGATTTCCTGCAAGCGGCGCATCGCGGCATCCTGCGCCGCCTGATCCGCGGCATTGATCCAGGCTTCCACTTGCGCTTCCGCAGCCGCATCGCTGGGCCAACCAGGCCAAGCCGCCTGCCCATTCATGCGAATGGCAAAGCTGACGGCGGGATTGGCGATGGTCGCTGCCGGGCCATTGGTATTGTGCAAATGCCAGCCACCCTGCGCCGGCGGATTCCGATTGGCGCGACGCGCCAAAACCGTGGCCCAATCGGATTCGATCGGCTGCATATTCACGCCAAGCTTGCGCATCAATTCAACCGTGAGCCGCCCCTGCTGCGTGACTGCGGGGAAATCGCTTGGATTGATGTGGATGATCGGCTCGCCATTATAGCCCGCCTCGCGGAGCGCAGCGCGGGCGCGATCCATGGCGGCTTCGCCGCGTGCGGCGGGCGGGAATTCCACCACACCCGGCAGGCCGCAGGGGAACATGGCGTGGCATTCCTGCCAATCACCTTCCAGCGCCACCGCCGACATGAAATCCGATTGCACAATCACATCGCGAATGGCGCGGCGCACCCGCACATCATTGAAAGGCGCGTGCAAATGATTGAAGCGGAGGAAACCCAAAAACCCGTTCGGGTCATAGATCTGTGTTCGCGTATTCCTATCCCGTTCCAGCACCGGCACCAGATCCGGCAGCGGATATTCGATCCAGTCAATTTCCCCGGTGCGGAGTGCGGCCGCCGCCGTGCCGCCATCTGGAATCCAGATCATTTCCAGCCGGTCAAAATGCACGCGCTTGCCGCCGGATGCGGCTTCGGCGGGTTCATCGCGCGGCACATAGGCATCATTCCGCGCATAATGGCTGCGGCTGCCTTGCACATATTCGCTGGCAATAAAGCGCCATGGCCCGCTGCCGACCATATGTTCCAGGCCAAGCGACCGATCACCCGGATTACTCGCAATCCGTTCCGGCATCATGAAACAGGGCGAAGAACCAGGCTTGGCCAGCGCATCGAACAGCGCGGAGAAGCGCCGATGCAGGCGGAATTGGATGGTGCGATCATCGGGCGCGGAAAGCTCCGCCGTTGCGCGCATCAGGATTTGGCCGAAGCCATCGCGGCTGGCCCAGCGGCGGATACTCGCCACACAATCGGCGGCGCGCACGGGCTCACCATCATGCCAGCGGAGCCCCTCACGCAGGCGGATTTTCACGAGCTTGCCGTCATCCTCAACGCTATGGCCCTCGGCCATTTGCGGGCGCGGCTGAAGGGCGCGATTGGCGCCATAGAGCGTGTCAAACACGCAATAGGCATGCGTGGTGATGATGGTGCTTGGGCTGAAGACCGGGTCCAGATTGGCGAGTGCGGCCTGCGGCATGAAGCGCAGCGTGCGCGCCCGGCTTGGCTGCGCCAGGGCAGGGCCGGCCAAAGGCGCCGCAATGGCCGCGGCCAGAAGTGAACGACGATGCATCCCCATTCCTCCAATGCGGTTCGAAAGGCATGGAAAAGAGGAAGCTTCAGCCCAGCACGCGCCAGCACCCGCCATGGGGCGCAAAACGCGAGCGAAGGGGCGATGCACCCTTCCCTACGCCGGTCCGAACCGGGTCAGGTTCCAGGGGTCGCGGGTGAAGCCCGCCTCTCAGCCCCAAAAGGGCTCCCCCAGGTGTCTCAACGGTTAAATTGCGCCTGAAGCGGCCAATCCGCAAGGGTCAAGGTGGCGCG
>JBIIIE010000101.1:0-9016 GCA_044235135.1 Roseomonas sp.
GCCTTGGCGCGCGCGGGTGCAGGGCATTGAATTTCAGGCCGCCCTTTCCTGGAAGCAGATTGATCGCTTCAAGGCCAAATACAAAATGCCCGTGATCCTGAAGGGCATTGCGACCGCCGAAGACGCTGCGCTTGCCTGCGAACATGGCGTTGATGTTGTCTATGTCTCCAACCATGGCGGTCGGCAGTTGGATCATGGGCGCGGTGCGATGGATGTGCTGCCCGAAGTGGTGCAGGCCGTTGGTGGGCGCGCCAAGGTTTGGATTGATGGTGGGTTTTCGCGCGGGACGGATGTGGTGAAGGCGCTTTGCCTGGGTGCCGATCTGGTCGGGCTTGGGCGGCTTTACTGCTATGCGCTGGCCGCTGATGGCGCAGCTGGAGTGGAGCGCATGCTCGAAATTCTTGAGACGGAAATCTACACCACGATGGGTTTGCTCGGGGCCACGAAATTCAGCGACCTCAATCCAGGCTTTATCCATTCGGGGGCATTGGCCACCAATGCACCGCATGTCTTCAGCGCCTTCCCGCTGCTGCATTTGGGTGATTCCGGCTATTGAGACCATAAGGGCAGCGCGGCGTCATGGCTGATCCCGCGCCGCTCAGGGTTCTGCTTTCCGACCGCGCCTTTCTGAAACTTTGGGGCGCGGGCGGGCTCACCAATTCCATGCGCTGGGTGGAAATGCTGGTGAGCGGGCTTTACGCCTATGAACTGACGCGTTCCGCCTTCGCGGTTTCGCTTGTGCTCATGGCGCGCGCTTTGCCCATGTTGTTGATGGGGGCACTTTCGGGCGCGGTGGCGGAAAGCCTCAATCGCAAATATTTGCTGATGGCCGGTCAGGCTTTGACCGCGCTTGGTGCTATTGCCATCGCGATACTTTCGGCGCTGGGCTGGCTTTCGCTTTGGCATTTATGGGTCAATGGCCTGATCGGTGGGCTAGTCTGGACCAATGAACTCGCCACCCGTCGGCGCATGGTGGCGGAAACCGCGGGGCCGGAGCGCATCGTCCCCGCCGTTGCCTTCGATACGACAACGGGCAGCACAACCCGCATGATCGGCCCCATGCTGGGCGGCCTGTTCTACGAGACCATTGGCGTCACTGCGGCCTATGTCATTGCCTCCGCGCTTTACCTGATCGCGCTGATGCTGGTCTCGACCGTGGAGTACAGCCAGCCACGCCGCAGCTTTGTGCCGCGCCGCCTATTTGCTGAGGTGGCTGAGGCGTTGCGGATCGCGCTTGCCCATCCTGCGCTCCGCGCTGTCTTGGGCGTGACGCTGGTGATGAATATTTTTGGCTTTTCCTATAATTCCATTCTGCCTGCTTTCGGGGATCGCGCCTTTGGCGCGGGCGCGATTGAAATCGGCCTGCTGGCGGCAGCCGAGCCCTTGGGGGCCCTGATCTCTGGCCTGGCGATGGCGCTGCGTCGCGGACCACAGGCGGGGCGGCGGCTTTTCCTGCTTGGTTCAACCGCGTTTCTGTTGGTGCTGACGCTGGCCGCACTTGCTCCCTCGCTCTGGATTGCGGCCTTGCTGTTGATGCTGGGTGGTTTCGGCACGGCGGCCTTTGCCAGCCTGCAAACCGGCATTGTGATGATGGAAGCCCCGGTGGAGGCGCGGTCGCGCATCCTTGGGCTTACCACTACCTGCATCGGCACCGGGCCGCTTGGTGTTTTGGTGCTCGGCGCCTTGGCGGATGGTATCGGGCCGCCCTTTGCGATTGCCGGCTTCGCGCTTTTGGGATTGGTTTTTCTGGCACTGGTCGCTTTTGCCACCAGAAGATGATGCCCTGCCGCATTCCTGCCTTGTAACGGGCCGATAAGGTCTTGCGGGGTTCTGCTGCAAGGTCGAAGCTTCGCGCAAGGCTCACGTTTGACCGATTGGATTCGCGATGCAGGTCTACCTGCCCATCGCTGAAATGAGTGTGGATGCCCTGCTGCTGCTTGGCATCGGCTTTGGCGTGGGCTGGCTTTCGGGGCTGTTCGGCGTTGGTGGCGGGTTTTTGCTGACACCGCTGCTGATGTTGATCGGCATTCCATCCGCCGTCGCAGTGGCCTCCGGCGCCAATCAGACGCTCGGCGCTTCCATCTCTGGCCTGATTGCGCAATGGCGGCGCGGCAATGTGGATTGGCGCATGGGCCTTACGCTTTTCGCGGGCGGGCTGCTGGGGTCCGCGCTTGGGGTGCAGATTTTCGCGCTGCTCAAGCGCTGGGGCCAGGTGGATGTGGCGGTGTCACTTTTCTACGTGGTGATCCTTGGCATTGTTGGCGCGCTGATGGTGCGGGAAAGTGTCACGGCCTTGCTCAGGCGCCGGCGCGGCACGGCGCCCAGGCGGAAGCTCCATGAACATACCTGGCTGCATGGCCTGCCCTTCAAGCTGCGCTTTCGCGATTCCAGGCTTTATATTTCAGTCATTCCGCCGCTGGCGATCGGCTTTGGCATTGGCATGCTTTCCGCCATTATGGGTGTGGGCGGTGGCTTCATGCTGGTGCCGGCCATGATCTATATCCTTGGCATGCCAACCGCGATTGTGATTGGCACATCGCTGTTTCAGGTGGTGTTCGTCTCGGCCAATGTGACGCTGCTGCAGGCTTGGCAGGTGGGCAGTGTGGATATTGTGCTGACGCTGCTGCTGCTGGCCGGCGGTGTGGCAGGGGCGCAATTTGGCGCCGCCATGGGCACCAAGCTGCGGGGCGAGGAAACCCGCGCGCTGCTTGGCTTGCTGGTGCTGTCGGTTGCTTTCGGCCTGGCCTGGAACCTGCTGCAAACGCCAAGCCGTGCCTTCACCCTTGGCCCGCTGCTATGATTCTGCTTGCGCGCGCCTTGCTGCTGCTTGGCTGGCTGATGGCGCCCGCCATGGCTTCCGCGCCGCCCATCACGGCCGAGCTTTCCACTGATCGCGTTGAAATCAGCACCGGCTTCACCGGCGCTTCCGTGCTGGTCTTTGGCGCAACGCAAAATCCTTTAGGCGGCGATCCGCCAGAGGATTTGATTGTGGTCGCAACCGGCCCGACCCAGGGTGTGGTGGTGCGCCGTAAGATCAATGTGCTGGGCATTTGGTTGAATGGCCCCTCCACGCGCTTTCCCGATGTGCCGGGGTTTTATGCGCTGACCGCGACGCGCCGTGTTTGGGAAATCCTGCCCGAGGAAGAAAGGCGGCAGTATCGCCTGGGCTTTGACAATCTGCGTCTGCGCAGTGAAGGCAATCGCAATCCTGCCTTTCGCGCCGCGCTGTTGGAATTGAAGCAATCCGATGGCCGCTGGCAGGAATATGCCGCACCTGTTGCGCGGGCTGGGGAACGCCTGTTCAGCGCGCGCATCGCCTTCCCCGCCACGGTACAGACGGGCGATTATCAGATTGAGGTCTTGCTCGCGCGCGAAAACCGGGTGATCGCGCGGCAGGAATTATCGCTCAGGGTTGAGCGTGTGGGAACGGCGGCGGATATCGCTTCCCTCGCAAGGGGGCAGCCTCTGCTTTATGGCGTGCTATGTATCATCTTGGCGGCGCTGGCCGGCTGGCTTGGCAGCGTATTGTTCAGGAGGAATTGATGCCCGATACGGAAGAAGCCGCCGCCGCTGCGACCAAGGCCAAACGAGATCGCGTTTTCCTGGTGGTGGTGGATAACAGCGCCGAGCAGGCGGTGGCACTCCGTTATGCGTGTTTGCGTGCGCGCAAGGGTGGCGGGCGCGTGGCTTTGCTGCGCGTGCTGGAACCGGTCGAATTGGTGGAATGGGCTGGCGTTGGCGTGATGATGCAAGAAGAACGCCGTGCGGAGGCGGAACGCCTGCTCGCCGGGCTTGCTGCGCAAGTCAGCGACATCACAGGGGGTATGCCGATCCTGGTCATTCGTGAGGGTGATCCGCGTGAGGAATTGCTTGGCCTGATCGAAGAAGACCCGCGCATTTCCATCCTGGTGCTGGCCATGGCGACCGGCAGCGGCGGGCCGGGGCCGCTGATTTCCGCACTCACGGGTCGGCATGCTTCGCGTCTTAAGATACCAATGGCCCTGGTGCCGGGCGGGATGACGGAACAGGAATTGGATCGGGTGACTTAGGTTTGTTGAAAGGGTTTTTGCTGCGATCTGGCTTGCCGTTCCGACCTGCTGAGCGACCTCGTCTACCACGACGCTAGTGCGGATTTTGTCTTGAATTTTACACGAATTTCGGACATCTATCGGTAAGGTTTCGGATAGTCCGGAAACTGGAGGGTTTAGTACTTTGCTCACGCTGCGTATGCGCCAATTGGAAGCCGAAGCGATCGGGATCCTTCGGGAAACGGCGGCGAGCTTCCGCAATCCGGTGTTGCTCTATTCCATCGGCAAGGACAGTTCCGTTGTCCTGCATATTGCCATGAAGGCCTTCGCGCCCGGTAAACTGCCCTTCCCCTGCCTGCATATCGCCACTGGTTGGGATTTCCGCGCCATGCTGGACTTCCGAGACCACCGCGCGGCAGAGCTTGGGCTGAAGCTGATTGTGCACACCAATCCCGAAGGCTTGGCGCGCGGGATCAACCCGATCGACCATGGCAGCCAGGTTCATATGAACGTCATGGGCACTGAGGCACTGAAGCAGGCGTTGGATGTGCATGGCTTTGACGCCGCGATCGGTGGAGCGCGCCGCGATGAGGAAAAGGCCCGCGCCAAGGAACGCATCTTCAGCCATCGCACTGCCGGCCATATCTGGGAACCGCGCAACCAGCGCCCGGAGCTCTGGGGGCTTTTCAATACGCGCATCAATCAGGGTGAGGGGATGCGCGTTTTCCCGCTTTCAAACTGGACCGAGTTTGATGTTTGGGACTATATCGCGGCAGAGAATATCCCGATTGTCCCGCTTTATTACGCGGCGCTGAGGCCGATCATTCGGCGTGAAGGAATGCTGATCATGCGCGATGATGACCGCATGCCGCTTGCCGCCGGGGAAAGCGTTGAGGCGTTATGGGTGCGGTTCCGCACCATGGGCGATTGGCCACTCACCGCCGCACATGAAAGCCGCGCTGAGACCATCGACCAAGTCATACGCGAATTGCGCGAAAGCCGCGTGAGCGAGCGTGCCGGGCGCCTGATTGACAAGGATCAGGAAGCTTCGATGGAACGCAAGAAGCGTGAGGGATACTTCTGATGAAGACAGGCATCGAAGCCCCCCATTCTCTGCTGCGCTTCCTGACATGCGGTTCGGTGGATGATGGCAAGTCCACGCTCATCGGGCGCCTGCTCTATGACAGCCGCCTGATTATGGATGATACGCTCGCCACCGTCGCGAAGGATAGCCGCAAGCACGGCACGGTGGGTGAGGATATTGACCTTGCATTGCTGGTGGATGGGCTTGAGGCGGAACGCCAGCAGGGTATCACTATTGATGTGGCCTACCGCTTTTTCGCCACGCCGAAGCGTAGCTTTATCGTTGCGGATACGCCGGGCCATGAACAATACACACGCAATATGGCAACCGGTGCTTCGAATTCCGATTTGGCCATCATTCTGGCGGATGCGCGCAAGGGTGTTTTGACGCAGACCAGGCGCCATACCTATATCTGCTCATTGCTCGGCATTCGCCATATCGTGCTTGCGGTCAACAAGATTGACCTTGTGAATTTCGATCAGGCAACCTTTGATCGGATCGTTGGCGATTGGGCAACCTTCGCTTCTGGCCTTGGCTTTACCTCGTTGGTGCCAATCCCGGTTTCAGCTCGGTTTGGCGACAATATCGCAGCGCCGAGTGGCAATACCCCATGGTTCCATGGCCCGACGCTGCTCAATCACCTTGAAAGCGTGGATGTCGACCAGGATGCTTCGGGAAGGCCATTTCGCTTTCCCGTGCAGTGGGTCAATCGCCCAAACCTCGATTTTCGTGGTTTCTCCGGCACCGTCGCTTCGGGGAAGATCGCGGTTGGCGACGGCGTGGTGGTGGCGGCATCTGGCCAGCAAAGCCGTGTTGCCCGCATTCTTGGTCCGGATGGCGACCAGACCGCTGCCGCGGCTGGGGAGGCGATTACCCTCTGCCTTGCTGATGAGGTTGACGTCGCGCGTGGCGACCTTCTTGCGCCGCTGGCTGACCGGCCCGACGTTACCGACCAATTCGCCGCACATCTGCTTTGGATGGATGAGGAAGCCCTGCTGCCGGGTCGCCAATATATGATGCGGATCGGCAATCTTTGGACAACCGCTTCCGTCAGCTCCATCAAGCACCGCGTGGACATCAACACGCTGGAACAGGCACCTGCGAAAAAGCTTGACATGAATGAGATCGCCTTCTGCAACCTCTCGCTCGCGACACGCGTTGCGCTTGATCCCTATAGCGAAAATCGCGCGACCGGCGCCTTCATCCTGGTTGACCGCTTTACCAACCGCACCGCAGGCGCTGGTATGGTGGACTTCCCCTTGCGGCGCGCCACCAATATCCATGCTGAGCAATTCCTTGTGGACAAGCATGCGCGCGCTGCATTGGACCACCAGAAGCCTTTGGTGCTTTGGTTCACCGGCCTGTCTGGCTCGGGCAAATCCACTATTGCGAAGTTGGTCGAGCAGGCGCTGCATGCTGAAGGGCGACACACTTATTCGCTGGATGGCGATAATCTCCGCCACGGGCTGAACCGCGACCTTGGCTTCACGGATCAGGATCGCGTTGAGAATATCCGCCGCGTGGGCGAAGTTGCGAAGCTTTTCGTGGATGCGGGCCTGATCGTGCTGTGCAGCTTCATCTCCCCCTTCCGCGCTGAGCGCCGGATGGTGCGCGAACTTTTCGATCAGGATGAATTCATCGAAATCTTCGTGGATACCCCGATCGAGGAATGCGTGCGCCGAGACCCCAAGGGCCTTTACGCCAAGGCAATGAGTGGGGCGATCCAAAACTTCACAGGCGTTTCAAGCCCTTATGAGCCGCCGGAAAATCCCGAACTGCGCATCAATACCGTCAGCGATTCACCGGAACAGACCGCTCAGATTGTGCTGAGCCATCTTCGCAACCTTATTCGCACCGGTTGAGCGAAGCTGGGCTTGCTGGTCCCGCAGGTCAGTTAAGCAGTTCAAGGCGGTGGGATTTCCGCCGCCAGAACCTGGCCGGATTGGCTTTCCGTGATCAACAGCGTGATCCCATCCGGCGCGAAGCAGCAATTTGTCGGCATGCGGCCAAAGGGCCGGCAATCCAGTGCAAAAAGCGGCGCGCCATGCGGATCAACGCCCCAGACCATGCCATGGCCGGGATTGGCGATGAACAGCCGGTCATGCACATCAACCGCCATGCCATCCGGCCCGGATGTGCCAGCCGGTGTGCGGAAGAACAGATTGGCCTTGCCGACAATGGCGTCCGCGCGGAGCGCGAAGCGCCAGACCTCACAAGACCGCGTCATGGCGACATAGCAATGCGTGCCCGCCCTGTTCAGCGCAATGCCATTGGGACTTGGGCCATTGGCAATCAGCCGATCAAGCCGCCCATCGGGCGATAGCCGATAGACGCGCCCGCGCGGGTCTTGCAGCCCGGTCTGGCCCTGATCGGTGAAGAAAATCGTGCCATTCGCGCCAAGCGTCACGTCATTCAGGCCGAGAAACCCCTCACTGCCAACGGTTTCCAGCAAGGGCGCGATGGAACCGCGCGCAGGGTCAAGCGTCAGCAAGCCATGGCGATAATCCGCGATCAGCAACGCATCATCGGCGCCGAGCGCCAAGCCATTCGGCCAGCCCTCATATTCCGCCAGCACGTCCCAAGCCTCGCCGGGGCCCACCAGCAGGATGCGACCATTCGGGATATCTGTGACCAGGAAGCGCCCCGCGCGATCAAAGCAGGGGCCTTCCAGGAAACTATCTATCGGCGCGCCGGCGCGATTGGCATCGGCCCAGGCCGAGCGGCGCATTTGGCGAAGCCTGTCGGGCAGGCGGGCGAAGGGGCGGAGCGGGAGCTCCTTGGGGGCGGGGAACCACATGGGGTGATCCTGTGGGCTTCACCCAAACCCGATCAAATCCTGGTCTGCCCCGCATCCTGATGCGGGTTCTGGTGGATGTGCTTCAGGCGCCATCCAAGGGTGACCATAATGGCGCCCATGATGATTGCCTCCAGCGCCACCATCCAGATCACTGCGAGCAAGCCCGGCCCCGGGCGCAGCAGCATCCAGGCGCCGATCAGGATATTCACCGCCCCCAGCAAGCCGAGCAGCACCGAGGATAGCCGAAAGGCCAGCATCAGCCGCGCCCCGCCCGAGAGCAGGAACCAGGCAGCCGTTACAATCAGCAGGCCAATGGCTGAAACCCCCGGCGCCAACAGGATCACCGCTGCCGCCAGCAGGGAGATGATGCCGTCAATCCAAAGCCAGGTGCGGCTGCGCTCCCCGGTTGGGTGACCGCCCTTTACGGCCTGGAATATGGACCCCATGCCATCGAACAGCATCCAAGCCCCCAGAAAGGCCAGGATGAAGACTAGGCCAAGCCCCGGGAAGAGGAAGATCAACAACCCGAAAATGATGGCGGCCACGCCGCGGAGCATGAAAACCCACCAGCTTCCGGCCGTCTGTTTCACCAGCTGCATGCCAAAGCGCCCGGTCAAGAGCATGGATTCGGGGCCTGGTGGCTTTGGCTGATCTGACATGAAACCTGCATCTCCATTAACGGAGGGGTCAAACTGACAGGATGGGGCCTTCGGCGCAATCGCCGCCACTCTCGGGACAATTCCTGCCCGGCAGGGCCTTCCCCCCTTTCCATCCCGCCCCCACTTGTTGAATGATAGCGCCAACGCAAAACAAGGAGTGCTCCGCCATGGCAAAATTCGGCCTCAGCCAATCCATTCGTCGTGTGGAAGACCCCAGGCTTTTGAAAGGCGATGGGCAATATACCGCCGATATCAGCCTGCCCGGCGAGGCGCATGGCGTGGTGCTGCGCAGCCCGCACGCCCATGCCGCGATCAAGGGCATTTCCACCAGCGCCGCCAAATCCATGCCCGGTGTGCTGGGGGTTTATACGGCGGCGGATTTGGCGGCTGAGGGGCTCGGCCCGCTGCCTTGCCTGATTCCGCTCAAGAACAGCGATGGCTCGCCGCT
>JBIIIE010000102.1:0-8932 GCA_044235135.1 Roseomonas sp.
CGGATCGTAGAAAGCGCGCTTTTTGCGCTGGTGGCGCTGGTTGCCATTCTGCTTTTGGGCCGTCCGGCAGTGAAGCGTCTGGTGACCCTGGCCAAGCCGGCGCAGAATGGCGCGCTGGCTGGCGCGGCGGGCGGTGCGGTGGCTCTTGCTGGTGCTGGGGGAAGTGGTCTGCCGGCAGTGACCGGGACGGATCAGGACGGCATGGTCACGCTGGCCATGGTTCAGGGGCAAATGCGCGCTTCGTCCATCAATCAGCTCCAGCAATTGATAGACAGCAATCCCGAGCAATCATTGAATGTCCTTCGGCGTTGGATTGCCCCGCCCGAGGAACCGGCATGAGCGGCAAAATGACCGGCCCGCAAAAGGCCGCGACCTTCATGCTGGCAGTGGGTGAGGAGCATGCTTCCAAGCTTTTCGCCATGATGCACGAAGATGAAATCCGCGACATTTCCCAGGCCATGGCAAGCCTTGGCACGATACCCGCCGCCGCGGTTGAGGATCTGGCCCGCGAATTCACAGAAACCATCGGGCAAACGGGCAATCTTGTCGGTAGCTGGGAAACCACGGAACGGATGCTGTTGCGCACCCTCCCGCGGGAGCGCGTTGCGCAGATCATGGAAGAAATCCGTGGCCCTGCCGGGCGAACCATGTGGGACAAGCTCGGCAATGTGAATGAGGCGGTGCTGGCGAATTACCTGAAGAACGAATACCCGCAGACGGTCGCCGTGGTGCTCACCAAGGTCAGGTCTGAACACGCGGCACGCGTGCTTTCCATGCTGCCGGAAAGCTTCGCCATGGAAGTCGTTATGCGCATGCTGCGCATGGAAAGCGTGCAGAAGGAAGCGCTGGAAGGCGTTGAGAAAACCCTCAAGGCTGAATTCATGTCCAATCTGGCACGCGGGCAGCGCCGCGATGCGCATGAAATGATGGCGGAGATCTTCAATAATCTGGACCGCCAATCGGAAAGCCGCATCCTGGCCGCGCTTGAAGAACGCAACCGCGACGCGGCTGAACGTATTCGTGCGCTGATGTTCACCTTCGATGATCTTGTGCGGCTTGATGGCATGGGCGTGCAGGTGCTGATCCGCAATGTGCCGAAGGAACAGCTTCTGTTGGCGCTGAAGGGCGCATCGGAAAACCTCCGCGACCTGTTCTTCAAAAACATGAGCGAACGCGCGGGCAAGATGTTCAAGGAAGACCTGGCCAATCTTGGCCCCGTCAGGCTGCGCGAAGTGGATGAGGCGCAGGCCGCTATCGTTGTGATGGCGAAGGACCTTGCCGCACAAGGCCAGATCACGCTCCAGGAAGGCCGCGAAGACGAGATGGTGTATTGATGTCCAGCGGTTTTATTCCGGTCTCTCGCATGGCCCTGGTGCGGGATTTCGCGCCCACTTCGCTGATTGAAGCGCTCGACGCAGCGCGGGAAGAAGCGGCGCGCATGCCGCCGCCGCCGCCTGAGCCCGACCCCATGGAAGAAACACTCCGCGCCGTTGCTGCATCAGCGCGGGAAGATGGCTTTGCTGCAGGCCGCGCTTCCATGACCCAGGAAGCGGCCAATCGCGCTGCAGAAAGCCTCGCGCTCATCGCCAAGCAATTGGCCGCCAGTCAGGCGGCCTCGGCCGAGATCGCCGCCGAAGCCAGCCGAGGTGTTGCGCGTGTGGCGCTTGCCATGCTGGATGCGGCCTTACCGGGGTTCGCAGCACAGCAATCGGCCGCGCTGGTGGCGGATTTCGCTGAAAGGCTGCGCCCTGCCTTGGCCTTCCTGCCAGAGGCGCATTTGCACATTGCGCCCAACCTGGTTGAGGATGTGCGGGCCCTGGTGGGTGACCTTGCTGTCACACTTGTGCCGGATACAAGCCTTGCCCCGGGCGATGCGCGCGCAACCTGGCAGGGCGGTGGCGCCGAATTCGATCTCACCAAGCGTCGTGTCGCGATTGCCGAGGCGTTCAGCGCCGCTGGCCTTGACCTGCAACCTGACAAACAAAACGGGTGATCTGGCGGCGGCCCTTCGTGTGAAACCGGCCAGCCTTCGGAAGGCCCCAAGTTTTAGGACAAAAAGACATGAGCGGATCAGATAATTTCGAATCCATCACGCCGCCGGCGCAGGATCAGCGCCCGCAAGGCCAAAGCAGCACAATGCGTGAGCTGGACGCCGTTTATGATATTCCTGTACAGATCAGCGCCGTGTTGGGCCGCGCCACCATGCAGGTCAGCCAATTGCTGAAGCTTGGCCGCGGCGCGGTGGTGGAGCTGGATCGCCGCCTGGGTGAGGCCGTGGATATTTACGTCAATAACCGCCTGGTCGCGCGCGGCGAAGTGGTGATGGTGGATGATAATCGCCTTGGCATCACCATGACGGAAATCGTGAAATCAGACCGCGGCGGCTGATATGGCGCGTGTATTGATCATCGGGTCACTGGAAGCGGAGCTTGGCCAGGCGGCGCGCATTGCGGTTGCGCGCGGCGCGCGGTTGACCGTTGCCGAAGGCGCGGCGGCCGGGCTTGCGAAGCTGCGCGCCGATGGCGCTGATCTGGTGCTTTGTGATGTCACTCATGATGTCGGCTGGCTGATTTCCTGCCTTGCGGAAGAACGCATCGCCTGCCCCGTCATCGCCTGCGGGCGCCCCAATGATGCCGATGCGGCTGTGCGCGCCATTCGCGCCGGCGCCAAGGAATTCCTGCCGCTGCCGCCGGATGCGGAGCTTATCGCCGCCATGCTGCAAACCGTGGCTGGTGAGGCTGACAAACCCGTGGTCAAGGACCCCGCCATGGTGGCGCTGCTGGATCGCGCGACCCAGATCGCGCGCGCCGATGCGTCTGTGCTGATCACCGGGGAAAGCGGCACGGGCAAGGAAGTGCTGGCGCGGCATATGCACGCGGCGTCGCGCCGCGCCAATGGCCCTTTTGTCGCGCTGAATTGTGCCGCGCTGCCGGAAGCGCTGCTGGAAAGCGAGCTGTTCGGCCATGAGAAAGGCGCTTTTTCCGGGGCCGTCGCCGCGCGCAAGGGCAAATTCGAACAGGCCAATGGCGGCACGCTGCTGCTGGATGAAATCGGCGAAATGGACCCGCGCCTGCAGGCCAAGATTCTGCGCGCCATCCAGGAACGCGAAATAGATCGCCTGGGCGGTGGCGCACCCATCCGTGTTGATGTGCGCATCCTGGCCGCAACGCATCGCGACCTTCAGGCTGAAGTCGCCAAGGGCCGCTTCCGCGAAGACCTTTACTTTCGCCTTGCCGTGGTGCGGCTCCGTATCCCTGCCTTGCGGGAAAGACCCGCCGATATCCTGCCGCTGGCCCGCTATTTCGCGGAACGCTACGCCCAAGCCAATGGCCTGCCGCCGCGCCCGCTTTCACCGGAAGCCGAGGGCATGCTGCTGCGCCACCCCTGGCCCGGCAATGTGCGTGAATTGGAAAATGCCATCCACCGCGCCGTGCTTTTGGCCGAAGGCAGCGCGATCGGCGCCGATGCCATTGAATTGATGACACCAAGCAGCGTGGCTGCCATGGCAGCCCCGATCACCGCCGCCATGCCAGAAGCTCCACCGGCGCCAATGGCGCCAGCGCAAGCGGCTGCCACGCCACCTGCACCCCGCAGCGCCGCGGCCCTTGTTGGGCGCCGGATGGAGGAGGTGGAGCGGGAATTGATCCTGGAAACCCTTTCCCATTGCCTTGGCAATCGCACCCGCGCGGCGGAAATGCTGGGCATTTCCATCCGCACCTTGCGGAACAAGCTGCATGAATATCGCGCCGCAGGGGTTTCGGTGCCGCCCATCCCTGGGCAAATGCCAGCTTCCGCTGCGGTTGACTGAAGCGCGTGTCGGAAACGCTGGTCCCATCCTGGCTAAAGCGCGCCCAACCCGGCAATGACGTGGCGCTGGCGCTTGGCGTCGTGCTGCTGCTGGTGGTGCTTATTGTTCCGCTGCCGGTACTGCTGCTTGACCTTGGGCTCGCGGTTTCCATCACGCTTTCCGTACTGGTGCTGATGACCTCGTTGTTTTTGCAGCGCCCGCTTGATTTCACCTCCTTCCCAACCCTGCTGCTGCTGACCACGCTGCTCAGGCTTTCACTGAATGTGGCCACCACACGCATCATCCTGACCCACGGGCATCAAGGGCCCGAATCCGCCGGCCACGTGATTTCCGCCTTTGGTGGCTTCCTGATGGGGGGTGATGTCGCGGTTGGGCTGATTGTGTTTTTCATCCTGCTGATCGTGAATTTCGTCGTCATCACCAAAGGTAGCGGGCGCATCGCCGAAGTCGCCGCGCGCTTCAGCCTGGATGCCATGCCGGGCAAGCAGATGGCGATTGATGCCGATTTGTCGGCGGGGCTGATTGATGAAAATCAGGCCCGCGCCCGGCGCAAGGAATTGGAATCGGAAACCGGCTTTTATGGCGCCATGGATGGTGCGGCGAAATTCGTCCGCGGCGATGCGATTGCCGGGCTGATCATCACCGCCATCAACCTGGTGGGCGGGATCGCCATTGGCCTGCTGCGCCATGGCATGAGCTTCGGCGATGCCGTGACGAATTTCTCCATGCTGACCGTGGGGGATGGGCTGGTGACGCAAATCCCGGCGCTGCTGGTTTCGGTCGCCGCCGGTATCGTGGTCACCAAGGGCAGCACGGAAGGCACCGCCGATCAGGCCTTGATTGACCAATTGGCTTCAAGCCCGAAGCCGCTCGCGATTGCCGCCGGCGCTTCGGGCGTTATGGCGCTGATGCCGGGTATGCCCTTCCTGCCCTTTTTGGCCCTGGCGGGCGCCGCTGGCTATGGCGCCTGGCGCCTCACGCAAAAGGAACAGCAACGCGCCATCGCCGCCAGCAAACCACCCCTGCCAACGCCGGAAGCCGATCTGCCCATTGCCGAATCCCTCAAGATGGATTTGCTCAGGCTGGAATTGGGTTATGGGCTGCTCTCTCTCGCCGCTGGGGATGCGCCGCGCCTCACGGAACAGATCAAGGGGCTGCGCCGTTCAATCGCGCAGGAAATGGGCTTCGTGCTGCCTTCCGTGCGCATTCAGGATAATCTCGCCCTGCCATCCGATACCTACACCATCAAGGTGAAGGAGATTGAGGCAGGGCGCGGCCAATTGCGCCACCCCTTGCTGCTGGCGATTGATCCATCGGGCGGGATCCCGGATATGCCCGGCGAACGCTGCACGGAACCGACCTTTGGCCTGCCCGCGCTTTGGATAGATGAAGCCCGGCGCGAAGAAGCGCTGGCGCGGGGTGCTACTGTTGTGGATTGCGCCGGCGTGGTGGCGACCCACATCACCGAAATTGTTCGCGAATACATGGCGGAACTGCTGTCCTTCGCCGAGACACAGAAATTGCTGGATGAATTGCCGGCGGAACAGAAAAAGCTTGTTTCTGATCTGGTGCCCCAGCCGATCGGCGTTGGTGGCATTCAGCGCATTCTGCAAAGCCTGCTCGCGGAACGGGTTTCCATTCGGGACCTGCCCACGATCCTTGAAGGCATTCAGGAAGCCAATGCCGCTGGCGCCCGCACGGTCCCCAGCATTCTGGCGATTGTGCGCCAGCGCCTGGCGCGCCAGCTTTCGGATGCGGCGCGAGGGCCCGAAGGCTATGTGCCCATGATTACGCTTTCCGCCGATTGGGAAGTCGCCTTTACCGAAGCACTGATTGGCCCCGCCGATGATCGGCAGCTTGCCATGGCACCTTCCAAGCTGTCGGACTTCATGCAAAAGCTGCGCGATGTTTTCGACAAGGCAAATGCCATGGGTGAACAGCCCGTGCTGGTCTGTTCGGGCGCCATTCGCGCCCATGTGCGCGCCATTGTGGAACGCTTCCGCCCCGCAACCCCCGTGCTGGCGCATACCGAAATCCATCCGCGCGCGCGCATCCGTACCGTGGGGTCGCTTTAGGGCGATGATCTTGCACGTCAGGAACGTCGCAGGGGTGGCCGCCGCGTCGCCCAAGGCTTGCTGAGGCGATGCGCGTAAAATTGTTCCAGGCCGCCACGATGGCCGAGGCAATGGCGCAAATCCGCGCGGAGCTTGGCGCCGATGCGATTATCCTGGAACAGCACCGCACCCGCCATGGGGTAGAAGTCACCGCGGCGCTGGAGCCGGATGAACCGCTGCTGATCCAGCCGCTGACCGCTGTGGCAGCTTTTGCGCCGCCCGGTCCGCTCGATTTTCATAATATTCCGCAGGAATTGCTGCGCTCCCTGGCCAATGGATCACTCGAACAAAGCCTGGCCGAGGCGTTGAGCTTTTCCCCGCTCCCCTCCGGGCGCGAACGCCCCTTATTGCTCTGCGGACCACCGGGCGCCGGCAAGACCCTCACCACCGCCAAGCTGGCAACCCGGATGGTGCTGGCCGGAACGCCGCCTCTGGTGATCACCACGGATGGCCAACGCGCGGGCGCGGTGGAGCAATTGGCGGCCTTCACGCGGGTATTGGGTGTCACGCTGGCGGTGGCACCGACCCAGGCCATGCTGGCCAAGGCGCTGACCCATCGCAGCCCCGGCCAGCCAGTCTTGATTGATACCGCCGGCTGCGACCCATTCAACACGGATCAGGCGCGACACTTGCACCAGCTTGTCATTCAGGCGGGCGCCGATATGGCGCTTGTGCTGCCCGCCGGGTTTGATGCTGCCGAGGCAGGCGATCTGGCGCGGGCCTTTGCCGCGCTGGGGGCGCGGCATCTGCTACCAACCCGGCTTGATGCAGCAAGGCGGCTTGGAAGCGTGCTCATGGCGGCCAAGGCCGGCCCGCTGGCGCTGACCGAAGCGGGTATTGGGCCGGAAGTGGCTGATGGCCTTGAAGCCCTGACCCCGGCAGGGCTGGCCACGCGCCTGCTGGCCACGCCTGACCGCGCCACCAGGGCCGCCGGCAAGGATGCTTTCTGATGTCACATGCCAATAAAGCCCCCATCCTTGGGCGCATGATTGTGGTCGCTTCCGGCAAGGGGGGTGTGGGCAAAACCTGGTTTTCGATCAGCCTGGCCCAGGCTTTGGCGCGCCGCGGGCGTCGCGTGCTGCTGGCCGATGCGGATCTGGGCCTTGCCAATATTGATGTGCAGCTTGGCATTCAGCCTGAACGAGACCTTTCAGCCGTACTCGCCGGGAAAATGACGCCGTCTGAGGCGGCCACGCGCCTTCCCGATGCGGGCATTGATGTGCTGGCGGGGCGTTCCGGGTCGGGCGCGCTTGCTTCCCTCAGCCCCGCCGCGCTGGATGTATTTCTTGGCGCCTTGATGAGTGCGAAGCAGCATTGGCAGGATGTGGTTGTCGATCTGGGCGCCGGGCTTGATTTGGCGCAGCGGCGCATCGCGGCGGCGGCGGACCTGCTGCTGGTGGTCGCGACCGAAGAACCCACCAGCCTGACCGATGCCTATGCGGTGCTGAAACTGCACAATATGGATAATCCCAGCGGCGTTGCTCGGATTGTGGTCAATATGGCTGATGACCGCACCAGCGGCCAGCGCACTTATGAAGCGCTGCGCCGCGCTGCCGGTGCGTTTCTGAAGCGCGAAATTCCCCTGGCCGGGATTGTGCGGCGTGACCTGAAGGTTCGCGACGCCATCCGCCATCAGGTGCCGCTGCTGACGCGCCACCCGGGCGCGGCGGCGGCTTCTGATGTTGAAGCCATTGCGCAAGGCCTGGGATGATGCGCCGATTGGCCGAATTCAGCGGCGCGTAATCGCGCTTGCCACCAGCGCCAGCATTTCGGAGATGCGAAAAGGCT
This sequence comes from Roseomonas sp., assembly GCA_044235135.1. Classification (GTDB taxonomy): domain Bacteria; phylum Pseudomonadota; class Alphaproteobacteria; order Acetobacterales; family Acetobacteraceae; genus Neoroseomonas. The sequence goes on from JBIIIE010000102.1 coordinate 7,711, forward strand.
TCTGCAAAAACAGGAAGTTTTCCGATACCACTTCCCCGCTGAGCGTGCCTTCAGCATAGCCCGACATGAGCAGAACCGGCAGCGTCGGATCGGCTTCTCGCAGGCGCCGCGCCAGGGTCAGGCCATCAATGCTGCCCGGCATGGAAATATCGGAAATCACCAGATCAGGCTTGAAGCCAGCGGCGATGGCACCCAGCGCCGCTTCACCATCTTCCACCGCCGTTACCTCATAACCCGAGGTCTTGAGCGCGCGGGTCAATAGCCGATGCAGCGGCGCTTCATCTTCCACCAGCAGAAGCCGCCGCCCATCCCCCAGGGCGTGAATGCCCGGCTGATGCAAGACCGCGTTATCAGGTTCCGCCGCAACGCGCGGAAACCACAACCGAAAACGGCTGCCTTCCCCAGGGCGAGAATGCACGGAAACATGCCCGCCCGATTGGCGCAAAATACCAAGCACGGTTGAAAGCCCAAGGCCCGTGCCGCCACCATCGCGCTTTGTGGTGTAGAACGGCTCAAAAATGCGGGAGATCAACTCGGGTTCCATCCCGGCCCCTTCATCGGCCACTTCCAGCACCGCCCAGGGGCCGGGGGCGATGGTGCCACCCTGCGCCGGTTCAGGCGCCTGCAGGTCGCGGCTTTTCACCGAGATATGCAGCTTGCCGCCCTGCGGCATGGCATCGCGCGCATTGACGGCCAGGTTCATCAGCGCCTGGTCAATATGGCTGGGGTCCACCCGCGCACAGGGGCCGGGCCGTTCAAGATCAAGCGTGATCGGAACACGCCGGCCCAATAAGCGCGCCAGCAGCGGTGCCATGCCGTCCACCGCGCGGTCGAGTGCGACCACGCGCGGCTGCACCGCCTGCCGGCTGGCAAAGGCCAAAAGCTGACGCACCAGCCGCGCACCGCGCCCGGCACTGTCCAATATCTGGCGCAAATCTTCGGAAGTTGCCGCATCCTGCCCACGCGCCAGCGCGGTTTCCGCCGCCGCGCCCACGGCAGCGAGCAGATTGTTGAAATCATGCGCAACACCGCCAGCAAGCCGCCCGACAGCCTCAAGCCGCGCCGCTTCTTCCAATTGCGCCTGGCGCCGTCGCCGCGCCGTGATGTCCAGCACCCGAAGAAGGGCGCCTTGCTCACCGCGCAAGGGCCGGCAATGCACCTCCACCGCCGCATCGGCAGGCTGATCCGGCGCGGCAAGCCGTACTTCAATCGCAGGCGGCGC
>JBIIIE010000103.1:0-8927 GCA_044235135.1 Roseomonas sp.
TCAGCCGCCGGAATTGGCCGAAGGCGGCATCTTTGTTTTGGATATGGGCCAGCCGGTGAAGATTGTGGATCTGGCGCGGCGCATGATCCGCCTGGCGGGGCTTCGCCCTGATGAGGATGTGGAAATCCGCTTCACGGGGCTGCGCCCTGGTGAGCGGCTTTATGAGGAATTATTCCACGGCCAGGAACCGCCGCGCCCAACCGCCTTTCCGGGGCTTTTGGTGGCAACACCGCGCACGGCGGATTCTGCCCTGGTGGGGCGCGCGATTGATGAAATGGCGGCGGCGGGGCGCGCAGGGAATGCGCGGCTTGCCTTGCAGCAATTGGCGCGGCTGGTGCCGGAATTTGCCCATGCGCCGGAAGGCACGGCAGCCGCGGGGCCGCGCTGAAATTTTCTGAGCATCATCCGAAGCCCAGCCTTCCGGGGCGGGCCTTTGCCCTTGGCCTTGTCCAAGCCCCGTCAACCCTTATTGCGGGCCGTCACAGCACACGGCACCGCCGGCAAGCCCATGAGGTTTTTCCATCAGATTCGGCAAGTGCCAAGCCGCACTTCGCCAGGCACAAAAGCCTGATCGGACAGCGTAAAAGTTTACCGTGAAAAAATTAACGTTTAGCTACCCAGTGAAGGCGTGATTCACGCGCCTTCGTGTAGCAATGGATTTACCGGAGGATTGATTGATGCTGCCGCGTTTGGCTGCCGAGCTTTTCGGCACTCTTTGGCTTGTACTTGGTGGCTGCGGTGCCGCCGTCTTGACCGCGACATTTCCCCAAGTGGGCATCGGCATTCTTGGCGTTTCATTCGCCTTCGGCCTCACGGTGCTGACCATGGCCTATGCGGTTGGTCATGTTTCGGGGGGACATTTCAACCCGGCCGTGACCTTGGGCTTGGTCGCCGGTGGCCGCTTTAAATCCGCCGAAGCCGTGCCGTATATCATTGCCCAGGTGATTGGTGCCATTCTGGGGGCGGCGATCCTTTACATGATTGCCACAGGCAATGGCAGTGCACCCCTGAATGGTGGCTTTGCGGCGAATGGGTATGGCGCGCATTCCCCCGGCAAATATGCGCTGATGTCAGCCTTTATCTGTGAAGTGGTGATGACCTTTTTCTTCCTGATCATCATTCTGGGAGCGACCCATCGCAAGGCTGCTGCAGGTTTTGCGCCGATTGCCATTGGGCTTTCGCTTACCCTGATCCATCTGATCAGCATTCCGGTCACCAATACCTCGGTGAATCCCGCGCGCAGCACCGGACCGGCCTTGATTCTGGGCGGTTGGGCGCTGGAGCAATTGTGGCTTTTCTGGTTGGCGCCAATTCTGGGCGCTGTGCTTGCGGGCATTGTTTCCCGCCTGTTTTGGCCTCAGGAAAAAGCCTGATATTTCGGACCCCTCACGGCTTTGCCGTGAGGGTCTTACTTGATCCCGCCGAGATTGGCTGCGCCACCGGGCGCCACCGGAAACGCCGCCAGGCTTTTTTCCACCAGATTGGGCAAGCCTTCGCGCAATTCATCAATTTTCGGACGATCCTGCGCCACACAGGCTTCTTCAAGCGAAGACGCAATGGAACGCAAGGCCGCCGCGCCGAAAGTGCCGGCGGCGGATTTCAGCCCATGGGCCTCTTCCTCGATCACGCCAACATCATCGGTTGCGGTCAGCCGCGCGACACGCGCGCGGGTTTCTTCGGCGAATACACCAATCAGGCGCGGCAGGCGCCCTGGGCCGACAGCGGCGCGCAATTCCTGCAAGGTGGTATGGTCAATCAGGGTCGGGCCGGCGGGATCAGGTTCATCACTGGCAACCCGCGGCCGGCGCGGGCGGCTTTCCAGCATATCCGACACGGCTGAAAGCAGCGCGGTCAAATCCATGGGTTTGGCGACATGCGCATCCATGCCGGCGGCAAGGCAGCGCGCTACCTCATCAGGCATGGCGGCGGCGGTCATGGCAATGATCGGCACGCGCCCCGCGGCACCTTCCAGGGCACGAATCGCCGCTGTTGCGGCAAAGCCATCCATGCGCGGCATGCGCACATCCATCAGTACCAGATCATAAGCGGCTGTGCGCGCGGCGCCGAGTGCTTCTTCGCCATCCCGCGCCAAATCCACTGCATAGCCGGCCTTGCGCAGAATGGCGGCGGCGACAAGCTGATTGGCTTCGCCATCTTCCGCAATCAGGATGCGCCCGCGCGCCCCCGGCAAGGGTTTTGCCAGCGCTGGTTTCGGCAATAGCGTGCTTGGTGGCCGCCCAGATTCCGCAATGGGGCGCAGCGGAATTTCAAAGGAAAAGGTGGAACCCTTGCCAGGCGTGGAAGCCAGCACAATCCGCCCGCCCATCAGCCCCACCAGCCGCTTGCAGATCATAAGACCCAGGCCAGAACCACCATAGCGCCGCGCGGTTTCCGGCCCGCCTTGCGCGAAACGCCCGAATAGCCGCGCCTGCACCTCGGGCGGCATGCCGATGCCGGTATCGGCCACCGCAAAGCGCACCAGATTTGCATTTTCGGTGCGCTCCACACGAATGCCAACGCCACCAACGGCGGTGAATTTCACCGCATTATCGGCCAAGTTCAGCAGCACCTGGCGCAGCCTGCGCGCATCGCCAATCACACGCGCGGGCAAAAGCGGATCAATGCTGGCCGAAAGGCGAATGCCCTTTTCCGCCACAGCCGGGGCCAGAAGATCAAGCACTTCGGCAACCGGTGCCGCCAGATCGAAGGCTTCTTCCTCAATCGCCAAATGCCCCGCTTCAATGCGCGACAGATCGAGCATTTCATTGACAGTCGCGAGCAGCAATTCACCGCAGCGCCGCGCGGTTTCCGCATAGGCGTGCTGTTCGGCATCCAGCGTCGTGTCCAACAGCAAGGAAATGGTGCCCATCACGCCATTCATCGGCGTGCGGATTTCATGGCTCATGAAGGCCAGGAAATCGCTTTTCTCGGCATTGGCGCGTTCCGCCGCACGGCGGGCACGTTCCGCATCGCGGGCGAATTGCTCACGTGCGGACACATCATGCTGAATGCCGAAAATATAGCGCACTTCGCCATCATCACCGAAAATCGGCGACAAATGCAGTTCATTGACGAAACGCGATCCATCCTTGCGGTGATTGACGATTTCAACATCCAGCGGCTTGCCGGTTTCAATCGCCTCCCGAATCGCGCGTATATGGCGCGGATTGGTGCCTGGGCCTTGCAGGAAACGGCAATTGCGCCCGATCACTTCATCTTCCGGATAGCCGGTAATCCGATAAAAGGACGGGTTGGCATAGATGATCGGGCAATCGGGCAAGTTCGGATCGCAGATCACAATGCCCGTCGGCGTCGCAAGCACAGCAGCACTCAGCACACCCTGCAAGGGCGTCGGCAGATTGGCCGTGAGGCTACTCGTTGTAGGAGACGAGCGCTTCGAATGGGACATCGAGCTTCTTCCTCCCGTTCAGAAACGAAAGTTCAATCAAGGCGGCGGCGGCTGGCACCACGGCGCCCGCTTGGCGCAACAGGCCGATTCCCGCAGCCAAAGTGCCGCCGGTGGCCAGCAGATCATCCAAAATCACCACGCGTTGGCCGGGGCTCACGGCATCGGCCTGCATTTCGATGCGGTCCGTGCCGTATTCCAAAGCGTAATCAAGGCCGATGCGCTCACCGGGCAGCTTGCCGCGTTTGCGCAGCATGATGAAGCCAAGCCCCAATTCAAGCGCGAGCGGCGCGGCAACCAGGAAGCCGCGGCTTTCAATGCCGGCGAGCAGATCCGGCTTACAGGGGGCAATCGTAGCGGCCAATTGTGCCATGGCGGCACGCCAAGCGGGGCCATGCCGTAGCAGGGTGGAGATGTCATAGAAAAGAATGCCCGGCTTTGGAAAATCCGGGATGCCGCGAATATGCGCCCTAAGGTCCAATTGGTCGTTTGTTTCTGTCACGTTCTGCTGCTGTCTTGATTGCGCCGTGCCCGGCACCGATCAGTGCGGGCCTGCTGAGCCTTTCCGACTTAATCATAACAATGTTACACTTCATATGTCCAGTAAAGTTGACAGTGCTGGCAAAATTTCTCCCGCGCGCCTATTTGCGGGCCATGTCAAAACCCATGCTTGCCGGGATCATCGGCGCCATCGGCTTCCTGCTCTATGTGGCAGTGGTAATTATCCTTGCGGATCATGTGCTTGGGACGCATTGGACCCTGGAATTCGTCTATTTCGCGTTGGCCGGGATTGTTTGGGTCTGGCCTGCCAAGGCGCTGATCATCTGGGGCGCCAAGTGATGCGCCTGGTCGGAGTGAGAGGATTCGAACCTCCGGCCCCTGCGTCCCGAACACAGTGCTCTACCAGGCTGAGCTACACTCCGAGGTCGACCGTGGCGACCCGGCGGCTATAGCGGGCGGGGGAGAAGGCCGCAAGCGGGTGAGCAAACCCACCTTGGCATGATCGGCATTGCCAGAACACGCGATAGGGTCTTTGATGAAAATCTCTTCAAACATAGCCGGGTGAGTGACATGAAATTTTGGCAATGCGCCGCCATCCTTGCTTCCCTCACTGCCCTCACGGGCCCTGCCTTGGCACAAGCTGATGTTATTGCCGCCCGGCAGGATGGCCTTAAGGGGGTCGCGCGGCAGATGGAAGGCATCAAGGCCGTGGTGGATCAGCGCGGTGACCCCCGCGCAACGGGCGCTGCAATCGGCGACATGATCCGATTTTTCGAAGGCTTTACGGCGCGTTTCCCGGCTGGCAGCGGCACGGGCACTACGCGCGCGCTTCCCGCCATTTGGTCCGACCGGGCCGGCTTTGAGGCAGCGAATGGCAATATGCTGACCCAACTTCGCGCCCTGCAGGCTGCGGCAAATGCGGGTGATCAGGCGGCTTTCGGCGCCGCTTTCCAGCAGACTGGCGCCACCTGTGGGGCCTGCCATCGCCCATATCGCGGCCCGGCGCGCTAACCGCCCCAATTGGATGGCTGGCGGCGCTTTCCCTAAAACAAGCGGATAAACAGAAACACCGCCGCCCCAGCCACGACCAACAATCCAAGCGCCAGCCGCCCGGATGCAAGGCGCGGCGCCTTGGCGCCCTCTGGCAACAGCTTTTCACCGGTCAGCATCGGCATGACCAATTCATGTCCTTTCACCAACTTGTAGAGCATGATGGCCAGCACATGCAGCGCGATGGCGAAGACCAAATAGCGCTGCCCCGCCAAATGCCAGGCGGAAAGCTGCTCCTGGATTGCCTCACCGACCTTCAAGGCCAGCGGGCCATGTTGCGAATAGCTGAAACCGGGATCGTGATTGGTAAAAAGGCCTGTCAGACCCTGCGCCAATAGCAAGGACAGCAGCACCACCACCATCCACCCGCCGGCTGGATTATGGCTGGTTTCCGTATCCCGATCCCTCTTTGCAAGCCGCGTCAATTGCCGCAGCGCCGCCAAGGGCGATTTCAGGAAATGGGCGAAGCGCGCATTCTCCGACCCCAAAAACCCCCACAGGATGCGAAACAGCACCAGCGTCAGGATGGCGTAGCCGGAAATATAATGCAGTGACCAGGCGCCGCTTTTGCCGCTGGCATAGGATAGCGCGACCAGCAGGATCAGGGTCCAATGAAACAGCCTGACGGGCCGGTCCCAAATGCGGATTCGGGTGCTATGCGCGCTCATGCTCACCTGCCGATTGACAAGGCCAGGATTGGCCTTGTTGCAGGCCAATGACAAGACACTTAGAAGCGAATGATGCGTTCCAAACGACGGATATGGGTATTGTGCCGTGACACCCGCGGCGAGGGGAGTACAGCATGAGTGACCGGAATGCCGGTGGCGGCAGCGCGAAGAAGCTGATCATGCCGGCTGTGTTGCTGGTGCTGGCCATCCTGGTCTTTCTGGGTTGGCGCGGCGTTTTTGCGCCGGACCCCTCGGGGGTCACGGGGATTGCGCGCGCGCCCGGCAATGAAGCGGCCAGGGGCTCTGGCGAGCCAGGTGGTACCGGCCAAGCTGCGCGCCCGGCCATTCCCACGGCGCCGGCGCCGCCCGACCTCACAACCCCCAGCGCCGAGGCCTCGCGCCCAGACCCCAATGCCCCCATCACATCAGCCACGATGATCCCGCCGCGCTTTGACGTGGTGCGGGTTGGTGCGCGTGGCAGCGCCGTGGTGGCCGGCCGCGCCGCACCGGGGGCCGAGGTGATTCTGCTTGCCGATAATGGCCGCGAATTGGGCCGCGCAAGGGCCGATCGGCGCGGTGAATTCGTCATCCTGCCCGCCGAGGCCCTGCCGCCCGGCGCGATGGAACTCAGCCTGCGTGCGCGACTCGGGGATCAGGAAATAGCCGGGCCAGATACGGTGGTGCTGATGGTGCCGGATACAGCGCCGCAAATCGCCGAAGCGTCGCGCCCGGCGCCGGCGACCGACCCCTCCCCCAGCGCCCAGGCACAGGCACAGGCTACCGAACGCCCGGCCCAGCAAGCGCAACCCACGCCCGTCCCGGCAGAAAGCCCGGACCAGGCGCAAGCCCCAGCGCCGACCGGCCCCTTGGCGGTGCTGATCCCAGGCCGGTCAGAAGCCGCCGCCCCGCGCTTGTTGCAGGTGCCGGAACCCACCCCGCCAGCCGGCACGGCGCAACGGCTTGGCATTGATTCGGTTGAATATGACCAGGGCGGGTCCATGCGCTTTGCCGGCAGCGCCACCCCCGGCGCCAGGCTCAGGCTCTATGTGGATGAACAGCCTATTGGCGAAGCGGTCGCGGATGCGTCTGGACGCTGGGCCTTTCAGCCCGACAGCCAGCCAAGCGTCGGGCGGCATCGCTTGCGCATTGACCAGGTCTCACCCACCGATGGGCGCGTCGTCGCCCGCGCTGAAGTGCCCTTCCAGCGGGAAGAACTCCCCGCCGAGGCCTTTGCCCAGCAGCGCATTGTGGTCCAGCCGGGCAATAATTTGTGGCGCATCGCGCGCGCCACCTATGGGCGCGGCATTCGCTATACGGTGATTTATCAGGCCAATAAGGATCAGATCGCCGATCCCAATAAAATCTATCCGGGTCAGGTCTTCGCGCTGCCCACCGCCCAGCCGGCGCCGGCGGCTTCCAGCCGGTCCAGATAGGGATCAAGCGCGAGCACGAAGCGCACCAGCGCCGCGACCAGTTCCGGCGCATTGGTGGGCGGCACCAGCGCCAAATCGGCTTCAAAGCGGATCCGATGATCGGGTGTCAGGCCCATGGACCACCCTTCCGGCAGGCCAGGGTTCAGCGCGGCCAGGGTGGCGAAGCTGGATTGGCGCAAATCCCGCCCTTCCGCGGTGGAGGGGATGCGCGCGGCGTCGGTTTCAACCACCAGCCCCTCGGCGCTGAGCTCCGCCCGGCAGCGGCGACCGCGCCAGTCAAAAGTGAATTCCAGGGGGCGGTCCGCCAGCTTGGGGGCAAGGCGGCCTTCAGGGTCTATGGCCAGGTGGCCAAGGGTGATCACATCCATGGGGCGCATTTTTGTGCAATTTTGGTAAAAACACTGTAAGCGGGGGCGCATGGCACTCGGACAAAGTCTTCGCATGGTTCTCGCCCGGCCGCATCCGGCGGCGAGGCCCTTTCTGATTGGTGGCGCGGCAGTGGCGCTGCTGGGCGGCGCGCTGCTGGGCGCTTTCGTCTTTTGGCTTGGCGTGGCCTTCACGCTGTTCTGCCTTTACTTCTTCCGGGACCCGGAACGCATCCCGCCCGCGCGGCCTGGTTTGGTGCTGGCGCCGGCGGATGGGCATGTGGTGTCCGTCATGCCGGCCAAGCCGCCGGTGGAGCTGGGCATGGGGGAAGAAACCCGCTGGCGCATCGCGATATTCCTCTCGGTCCTTGATGTGCATGTGAACCGCATGCCCTGTGATGGCACGGTGACACGCATTGCCTATCACCACGGCAAATTCCTGAGCGCCAATCTGGACAAGGCGAGTGATGAGAATGAACGCAATGCGCTCGCGCTCCGCCTGCCCGATGGGCGCGACATTGCGGTGGTGCAGATTGCCGGGCTGATCGCGCGGCGCATTCTGTGCGATGCCAAGGTGGGGGATGCGGTACAGGCGGGCGATCGCTTTGGCATTATTCGTTTCGGCAGCCGCACGGATATCTACCTGCCGCCAGGCGTTGAGCCCATGGTCGCGGTGGGCCAGACCATGATCGGCGGTGAGACCGTATTGGCGGAGTTGCAGGGGCGATGAGCACCGAACGCGATACGGCTTCTTCTGGGCGTATTCGGCTGCTGCGCCGGCGCTTTCGCCCGCGCACGCGCCCGCGTTTTGAAGGGCAATCCTTCAATCGCCTGATCCCGAATATCCTGACCATGCTGGGGCTCTGCTGCGGCTTGGTTGCGATCCGCGCGGCCTTTGAAGCGCGCTTTGCCGAAGCCGCCGTGCTGATTGTGGTGGCAGGCGTGATTGATGGGTTGGATGGCAGGCTTGCGCGGTTGTTGAAGGCAACATCTCGTTTCGGGGCGGAATTCGATAGTCTGGCGGATTTTTTGTCCTTCGGCGTCGCGCCCGCGCTCGTGCTCTATCTTTGGGCGATGCAGGATTATCGCGGCATTGCCTTCGCACCCGCTTTGCTTTTCGCAGTGTGCTCCGCACTCAGGCTTGCGCGTTTCAACGCGGCTTTGGATGTGGGGCCGGCGCCAAAGCCTGCCTATACCTATAATTTCTTCACCGGCGTGCCGGCGCCCGCGGGGGCGGGCTGCGCGCTGTTTCCGCTTTTTGCCGGGCTGTTTTTCACGCAGGTTGATATGCCGATCCTGGCCGGCATCATGCGTAACCCCGTGTTGGTCGGCATCGTGCTGGTGGTGGTGGGAGGGCTGATGGTGAGCACCTTGCCAACCTGGTCCTTCAAGAATTTCAAGGTGCCGCGCGCCGCCGTGCTGCCCTTGCTATTGGGCGTTGGGCTTTACATGGCGCTGCTATTCGCTGAGCCCTGGGCGGCGCTTGCCATGGCGGGCATCATTT